>CAZUKD010000038.1:0-12971 GCA_964620825.1 uncultured Ectothiorhodospiraceae bacterium | reverse complement strand
CGAAGCGGAGGAAGAAACGAGTGTTCGGAGTGTTACGTGAACAGAGCGGGTAGAGAAGGTTACTGAAGTACCGATACTATAAATCAAATTGTATCACTGCTTATAGATCAATACCCTGGATGATAAAGGAGATAGGGTCGGAGCCAATCGAAATATCGGAAGATATCGCCACACCGGCCCGCAGGTCGGCAAGTAGTTCAAGTTTGGGCAAGATCTGGCCGACTTTGGCCGGTTCTGAAGAAGCTGGCCGTTGAAGCGGCACTGGGAAGTCGGACTGGACGACATGAGAAGCTTAAAACCAAGGGGCGGCACCGCCAATAGCCACAATGGCTACAGCCGTAAACCCCAAAGGGCGATCGGCGAGGTCTGGATCTAACACACTCTGAGATCACAAGGACACCTTTGAGCCACAACTGATCCACAGGAGCCAGACGGGTCTGGCCCAGTTCGATGATCAGATCCTGACTCTGTATGCCGATGGCATGGGCACACAGGGCATCGTTGCCACCTGCAAAGAGAAGTACGATACAGACGTCTCGCCCACGCTGTACAGGAAATCGTCGCCATGGAGATTCATCGGATACTGTAGCTATCCCTGGATGACCTGCTGGTAGTGGTGCGTGAGTTTCTGAACCCCAAAGTCTTGTGTTCCGGTCTGGCGCATTTGAAGATCGAGAAGCTGCTGACTGACCAGCAGTCAGTTTACCGACTGCTTCACCCGCAAGAACAAGGCCCCGTCTGGCCACCACGCCTTCAACTGCGAGTGTGTCTTGCTTGGTATCAACATCGTCTGATCAGGCAAGCCACCTGCAGACCCGCAGTAGGGTTGAACACTTCAATGGGCACATCAGCGATATTCTCGCCACTACGCGCTTTCATTCCCGTGATGATCTACAAATAACGCTGGAGCATTATGCAAGTCTCTACAATGAATACTTACCACAGCACCCGGTCACAAAACCCCTTGCAAGCGCTCCGCGCTTGGCACAAAGATTAACCTGAACTGTTTGTTAGGCGTCCAAAGAATCAGACGGGGCTGGATGGGTAGCCAACGTTAAGAGCAAGACCATGATTGCCATAGCGTAATGCATAGATCAAGATATTCTGGTGCGCAGGTAAGTAATGGAGAGTTATACCTGTTGCAGGTACTACCCTGCGGCAGTCTGTCATCCTGTTAGAATGTTCTGAACTCGACGGATATTTCATCAGGCACCCTACGATGCAGCAATCCCAACCACAACTTTTGCGTCTTCTGAGCTACAACATTCAGGTGGGTATTACCACGCATCGGTATGGTCAGTACCTCACCAATAGCTGGAAACATGTCCTGCCTTATCCGCATCGCATGGAAACACTCAGGGCAATCGGGGAATTTATTTCTGCCTTTGATATTGTCGGAATGCAGGAGTTGGATGCAGGTAGTTTGCGTAGCGGTTTCGTCGATCAGACAGAATATTTGGCAAGAGTGGGTATGTTTCCGTTCTGGTATTCAATGACCAATCGCCATATTGGCCACTTAGCTCGACATGCCTTGGGCCTGCTTTCTAGATATCCTGCGCATCGCATCATTGAACACCGTCTGCCGAGCGCTATCCCGGGTCGCGGAGCGCTGGAAATTCATTTCGGGGAAAAGTGCAGTCCCTTGATCATTGTGTTGTTGCATTTATCGCTTAGTCGCCGAGCACGTCGACAGCAATTTGAATATGTGAATCGAATTATCGAACAATATCGTTTTACGGTGATCATGGGGGATCTGAATTGTCAGCCAGATGCCCAGGAATTCGTACAGTTATTAGAGAATGGCCACGTGCGGATCATGTCGAATTATGAATGCACTTATCCCAGTTGGCGGCCTGCACAAGCGTATGATCACATCCTCGTCAGTCCCGAACTAAAAATTCATGCCACTCAAGTCTACCCACTCCATTTATCGGATCATCTGCCGGTTGGCGTCGTATTGGAATTACCATCTAAAATTTGTTTAAGGCCGGGAACAAGAGAGAACATCTGTGATATGCCTTCGGCATCAACAACATATTTGCCAAATAAAAGGATTTGATTCGATGGATGCAGCTTAATGAGCCGCTTGCAATGGTGAAAGAGATAGGTGTTTGATTGAATATGTGGGTTTTCTGGAATACATTGGTTGAAAACAGGAGGGGCTTATGAATGCATGATCCGCTGATATTCGGAGAAGTATTATTCGATTGCCTCGATGAGGATTGCGTGATTGGAGGGGCGCCTTTCAATGTTGCCTGGCATTTGCAGGGGTTCGGCTTGAAACCACAGTTGGTCAGTCGCGTGGGAGCCGATGCGCCCGGCGAACGGATAGTGGAAGAAATGCACTTGTGGGGAATGGATACTCATGCAATCGGAGTCGATCCAAGCCATCCCACGGGGCGGGTGCATGTGCGCTTACAGGAGGGGCAGCCACACTATGAAATAGTGGATAATCAAGCCTATGATTACATAGAAATTCCCCAGGGAGGGTTGGGTGTTCCTGAGCAAATCCTTTATCATGGAACGCTGGCTTTGCGATACCAGCATAACCGAACTGTGATGGATAAGTTGCGCCTTAGCAAACGGGTATTCTTTGACGTCAATCTACGTGACCCATGGTGGCATTCTGATGAGGTGCTTCGGTTGATTGCGAAGGCTGACTGGTTGAAGCTTAATCAGGAAGAACACGTGCTGTTGCTGGGGGCTGATGCGCTGCCTGGGAAATGGTTTTTAAATGCTCGGTTACGGGCAGTTTCGTTAACCCGAGGCAAGCAAGGCGCGGATATTTACCTTCCCCATTGGCAAAAGGCGGTTCCCGCACCCAAATTGAACCCTATCATTGATGCTATTGGTGCGGGTGATGCCTTCAGCGCTATCATTATTCTGGGATTGATACGGCAATGGCCATGGGAGCTGATCCTGCAAAGAGCGACGATATTTTCTGCCAGGGTATGTACATGGCGGGGGGCAGTCATTACGGATCGGCGTATTTACGAAGAGGTGTCGCATGAGTGGGTATGAGGGCGATGGATTGTACCTAATGCATATCAGTATCCATGGACTGGTGCGCGGACAGCATCTGGAATTAGGCCGGGATGCTGATACTGGAGGGCAGATTCAATATGTACTCGATCTCGTCCGCGCCCTGGCCGAACGAGATACGGTGGAACGCATTGACCTGATGACTCGGCAGATTTTCGATCATCGCATCGATCCGGGATATGCAGAGCCGGAGGAGGTCCTCGATACCCAAGTTAAGGCCCGTATTGTCCGAATACCATTCGGGCCACGAAGATATTTGCGCAAGGAGCATTTGTGGCCCTATCTGGACAGTTTCGTGGATCATGCCCTGCGGCATATTCGCCAAGTGGGTCGGGTTCCCGATGTCATCCATGCGCATTATGCAGATGCCGGTCTAGCCGGAGCTCGTCTGGCGGCCCTACTCAGTGTGCCGATGGTATTTACCGGCCACTCCCTGGGCCGGGAAAAACGCCGCCGGCTGCTGGAAAGCGGTCAGAAATTAGAAAACATCGATAAACGCTATCACCTCACGGAGCGCATCGAGGCGGAGGAGCGTGCCTTAGACATGGCGAGTCTGGTCGTTGCCAGTACGGAACAGGAGGAGCGTGAGCAATATGCACAATATGCTAACCGCAAGGATGCTCGGATCGCTATCATTCCACCGGGCGTCGATCTGTCCCGATTTCATCCCTACCGGCACGTGGAAGACCTGGGTGGCTTTCGTATTCGGATCGAAAAATTTTTACGTAATCCTCGCAAATCCTGGATTTTAGCTTTAGCCAGAGCGGATGAACGCAAGAATTTTGGCCGTCTAGTCCAGGCTTTTGGCAGTCGGTCGGAATTACGTGAACGGGCGAATCTCATTCTTATTGCCGGGAATCGGCAGAAAATTATGGACCTTGACAAAGGAGCGCGCAAAGTCTGGCGGGACATACTGGAGCTCATCGACGAATATGATCTTTATGGACAGGTAGCTTATCCCAAGCATCACGCACCTGATGATGTGCCGCAGATTTATCGTATGGCTGCGGTACGCACGGGGATTTTCGTGAATCCGGCCCTGACAGAGCCATTCGGTCTTACCTTGCTGGAAGCTTCGGCTAGTGGTTTGCCGGTTGTGGCCACCCAGGATGGTGGTCCGGTCGAAATCTTGCGGCATACCCGCAACGGTTTGCTGGTGGATCCTCTGGATGTGGAGCAAATCGCCAATACTTTGGTCGATGCCCTAAGCAATGGTCGTCGCTGGCGCCAGTGGGCACAACGCGGGATTCGTGGAGTTGCTCATTACTATAGTTGGACCGGGCATGCTGAAACCTATCTCCGGCACATTGGCCGTATCGTTCGCAAGCAACGCAAATCCCGTTCGGTGTCTACCAAGAGCCGATTGCCCACCGTAGATCGTATGCTGATCAACGACATCGACAACACTTTGATCGGAGATCGGGAGAGTCTGGAAAAACTCCTGAATTTGCTCTCATCGGCAGGAGATAATGTTGCCTTCGGTGTGGCAACCGGCCGCCAGATCGATAGCACTCTCCGTGTGCTTCGGCAGTGGGGTGTACCGATTCCGGATGTTATGATTACCGCGGTTGGCAGCGAGATATACTATGGTTTAAAGCGGGTAGAGGACCATGCTTGGCGTCGCCATATCAATTTTCGCTGGGAACGCCAGCGGGTGCTGGAGGTTTTGCGGGATGTGCCGGGATTGCGATTACAATCCGCGTCCGAGCAGCGCGAACATAAGGTTAGTTATTATGTCGACCTCCAGTGTATGCCGGATGTTGCTAAAATCCATCGATGTTTGCGTGAGCATGGGGTGCATGTCAATGTAATTTTTTCCCATGATGCTTATCTGGACATCTTGCCGATTCGGGCGTCAAAGGGCTTGGCAGTACGTTTCGTTGCCGATCGCTGGGGGGTATCTATGGAGCATGTGTTGGTTGCCGGAGATTCTGGCAACGATGCCGAAATGCTATCCGGTGAATGTTTAGGTGTGGTGGTAAGCAACTATAGTTCTGAGCTCGAATCGTTGCGGGATCGTCTGCGAATCCATTTCGCTCCCGACCCTTATGCAGCGGGGATTATTGATGCCATTGAGTTTTATAATTTTCTGGGCGAGATCCACCAGCCGAAATGGGATTGATATCACTTTGCGCAAGGAGATTAGGATATGTCGCTTCTGCATGACGGAACCATTGGTGAATTTCACGATTTTACTCAAGAAAATCGGGAGCGAGTTTATCTATTTCTGCGCATGCTAGTAGCCTCCCAGCGCAGACATTTGCTGCCTAGTGACATTTGGGATATCTATATTCAGGCTTGTCAACAGCAAAAGCATGAGCCAAACGATGATATCCTGGACCGGTTCGCTGCCAGGGCGGAAGAGGCTGTTATTGATGCGCCCTGGATTGGATTTTCTATCCGCCCCCGTATCGGTTGGCATTATCGCTTGAGGGTGAATACGGAAACGCTCTACATCGAAGAGTGGAGGGTAGCAGATTTCTTGGCTTACAAGGAACGGTTGGTCTTGGGGCATGAACCTGATTGGGTGCTGGAATTTGATATCGATCCATTTAATCGAGAATTTCCCCGATTGCAAGAAACGAGGTCAATCGGGCGAGGGGTAGAATTTTTGAATCGCCGCCTTTCCAGTGAGCTTTTTCAGGGCAAAAGCCAGCGCGGAGAGTTATTACTTCATTTTTTGCGTCTCCATAATTATCGCGGCCTGCAATTGATGCTCGATGAAACAGTACGAACCCGGGAGGATTTGCTCTTGGGTTTGCAACGCGCAGATCGTCTTCTTGGTGGAATTGCCAATGACACGCCTTGGCAAGAACTCGCACCCCGGCTCAAATCATTGGGTTTTGAGCCGGGGTGGGGGAGCAATGTTGGCCGTGCCTTGGATACCATGCGCTTACTCAGTGATATCCTGGAAGCACCAGAGGCTACGATCCTGGAGCATTTTCTGGCCCGCATTCCCATGATTTTTAATCTATTAATTATTTCCCCACACGGCTATTTTGCACAAGCTAATGTACTCGGACGCCCGGATACGGGTGGTCAGGTCGTCTATATCCTTGATCAGGTACGTGCGCTAGAACGAGAAATGTGCACCCGGCTCGAGGATGCGGGACTCGATATAGAGCCTCAAATTATCGTCCTTACCCGGTTGATTCCAGAGGCCGAAGGAACGACTTGCAACGAGCCCCATGAAATGATCTTGGGAACCCGGAACGCCCGTATACTGCGAGTTCCCTTTCGCAGCCTCACGGGTGAAATTGTACGCTTCTGGATCTCCCGCTTCGAAGTCTGGCCCTACCTGGAGCGTTTTGCACTGGAATCCGAGCAGGCCGTGATGGCCGAACTGAATGGGCGTCCGGATCTGATTATTGGTAATTATTCTGATGGCAATCTTGTTGCGACCTTGTTAGCCGAACGGCTGGGAGTTACCCAGTGTAATATCGCCCACGCTTTGGAAAAGACTAAGTACCTTTTTTCAGATCTGTATTGGCGCGATAATGATGCCCAGTATCATTTTGCAACTCAGTACACCGCGGATCTTATTGCCATGAATGCCGCAGATTTTATCGTCACCAGTACTTTCCAGGAGATTGCGGGTACGGAAGATGCCATTGGACAATATGAAAGTTATGAGTCATATACGCTCCCGGATTTGTATCGAGTTACAAAAGGAATTGATATCTTTGATCCAAAGTTTAATATCGTTTCACCAGGTGCTGATCCCGAGATATATTTTCCTTACTCGGATTCGGCTCGGCGATTGCCTGGTTTACAGAAGGAAATCGAAAGCCTCATTTTTGGAGCTCCGGATCAATCTAGCCGAGGGCAGATTGGACAACCTGAACTGCCGATTCTGTTCACTATGGCCCGCTTGGATCGGATCAAGAATTTGACCGGATTGGTCGAGTGGTTCGGGCGCAGTGAACGCCTGCGTAAGCAAGTGAATCTACTGGTCATCGCCGGGCATGTCGATGCGTCTGAAACCGAGGATCAAGAAGAAAAAGAACAAATTGAACGAATGTATTCCTTATTCGAAGAATATCAGCTCGACAGAGACGTGCGTTGGTTGGGAGTCCGCCTGGAGAAAACTTTAGCCGGAGAGCTTTACCGCTATGTTGCAGACCGGCGGGGTGGGTTCGTACAACCCGCCTTGTTCGAAGCATTTGGATTGACCGTTATCGAAGCGATGAGCTCCGGTTTGCCTACTTTTGCAACACGTTATGGTGGTCCGCTCGAAATTATAGGGCATGGTGAGTCCGGCTTTCATATCGATCCCAATCATGGGGATGAGGCAGCCACACTGATGGCAGATTTTTTTGAACGCTGCCAGAAAGACCCTGATTATTGGATGAATATTTCCCGCGCTACCTCGGAGCGGATAGAAAATCGGTATACCTGGTCGCGTTATGCCGAACGAATGATGACCTTGTCACGGGTATACGGGTTCTGGAAATATGTTACTGATCTTGAGCGATCAGAAACCCGACGTTATCTGGAAATGTTTTATGCCCTGCAGTATCGAGCATCGGCACTGGCGATCCCTACGCGGGAAAGCTGAAGTCAGTCACTATCCAATGAGCCAGGAAGATGTTTGGACGCAAGAAGAAGTCGACCGATAAATCAGAGATAGCAATGGAAGGGCCGCCGATTGTGGTTTCTCCACAGCCACAGGGGTTCGGGCAGGATTTATCTGAGGCTGAAAATCTCATGCGTCTATTGGTGTCCCGCCTTTCACTGGCTGCAGAAGGTCGTGATCCGGGAATTGATCAAGCAGCTCGATCCTTACGTGAAATTATTCGTGGCCCGCTCGACTATGCGCGGATTCAGGAGCAAGTCGAGCGTATATCGAGTCGATTGAGGATATTGGATGAACAGCCGGTTAGTTCACCCGTTACAGATGAGCGCCTTGGATTTCTTGAGTCCTTGTTCGATCAATTGCCCTGGCCTCCGGCGGTAGCTGAAAACGTAAACAGTCTGCGGCAGCAGATTCGCGAGCAAAACCTTGATGCCGAAGAGGTGAATAATTTACTGGGAGATTTGCTCCGGCGATCACTGAACATTGCAATCTCCTCTGTGAGGGGTGGTGGCGAAAGGTCGATAAATGAGGTGGTGATTTCGCCGGAAATACTGAATGATTTTCTACGTAGACTTGATCCGGACTGGATTGACCCGGCAAGGGTCGGAGATGTTCGTGCTTGTTTCGAGGCACCATTGAGTCAGGATGGATTGCGGCGAGGATTTGCTGATTTGGCAGATTTTACTCACGCTCATATTGATCTTTTACGGCGGCAACGCGATGATCTTGAAAATTTTCTTGGAATATTAAGCGAGTGTTTAAGTGATGTTGAAAACCATCTGGAGCAGATTTCCGCAACGCGGGTGGCTGCGCATAGAGAAGCTCAGGCTTTAGAAGAAAATATGCGAGATCAGGTCAAAGGGCTATCCGATAGCCTATGCGAAACGCAGGATCTGGAGGGGCTTAAACATACAGTTCAGGAACGTATAGACCATCTGCTCCAATGGGTTGGTATTTATTGCGCTCAGGAAGGTGGGCGGAACCAGGATTTGGAGTGCTACGTTCTGGAATTGACAACCCACATTAGTCAGTTGGAGAAGGAAAGCGGGGAATTGCGCGCATTACTCTCTGTAGAGCATGCAGCGGCCACCACTGATGTATTAACCGGGATACCCAATCGGGCTACTTACGACGTTCGTATTAAAGAGGATTTTAAACGTTGGCAGATGAGCGGGAAAGTAGGGTCATTAATTGTTTTTGATATTGACCACTTTAAACGCATCAATGATATGTATGGCCATCAAACAGGTGACAAGGCATTGAATCAATTGGCTCGCTTGCTTCAATCTCAGGTGAGGGATGACGATTTTCTGGCCCGATATGGGGGTGAAGAATTTGTGCTTATCTTATCGGGAGCAGAATTACAAAAAGCAGTGCAAGTGGCCGATAAGCTAAGGATGGCGGTGGCTCTGGCGCCCTTCAATTACCAGGGTAAGCGTGTCCCCTTAACTATATCTGTTGGGGTATCAACCCATGCGGCTGCGGATCAAAGCCCTATGGAAATATTCGAGCGGGCTGATCGGGCTCTATACCGTGCCAAGGAAATGGGGCGGAATCGCTGCGAATACCAAGCTTGATTTTGCTATGGCGTCTCCATGGCTTGATTTCGTTGAATGGGCCAAAAGGCCTATTTGGAGTGGTTAGAGGCAGGTTTGAGGAGAGTTGCTTTGAACAAGGCAATCGGTTTGGTTGATCAGCGCCAGGCGGCATTGCAAGCTTGGCTACGGCAGCAGTTGGGGGATCGCATTGACATGAGGCCGGTATCAGCAGATGCCAGTTTCCGCCGATATTTTAGGGTTGCCCGGCGCGAGCGGACATGGATTGCGATGGATGCCCCTCCGCACTTGGAACCTTTGGCACCATTTCGGGATGTCGCCAGGCAGTTGCTACAGGCCGGAGTTCATGTTCCCGTATTGTACCAGATTGATTTTAATCTGGGCTTCGTACTGCTTGAGGACTTCGGGGATTCTCTGTACCAAGAAGTGCTAAATTCAGATACTGCCGATAAATTGTATGCCGATGCGCTGGATACGTTATTACGTATCCAGCGGGCCAATTGTTCCGGGCTCCCCAAATATGATCGCCGTCTCCTGCGAGATGAGATAGATTTGTTCGACACATGGTTTCTCAAAAAATATCTTCATATATACCTACCTGATAGTGATTTTAATAAATTCAAACATATTAAAGAACTATTAATTGACAATGCATTGAGTCAGCCAAGAGTTTTTGTGCATCGTGATTATCATTCGCGCAATCTGATGTATCTGGCCCAGGATAATCCGGGGGTCATCGATTTTCAGGACGCCGTATGTGGTCCATTGACCTATGATCTGGTTTCCCTGTTACGGGATGCTTATGTGGTGTGGCCCGAAAGCAAGGTTCAACAATGGGCTCTGAGGTATCTTGACCATGCTATCATTCAGGGCTTATGTCCTCCCGTCAAGGAAGAGGAATTCCTTCGCTGGTTTGACTGGATGGGATTGCAGAGGCACCTCAAGGTTTTGGGCATTTTTTGCCGCTTATCTCTTCGGGACGGCAAATCGACCTATCTCAATAATCTGCCTAGAGTGCTGGCCTATACTTTGCAGGTAACTGAAGCCTATCCAGAGCTGGAGTTCCTGGCAGAAATCTTGGACTACTTGGACCTAGATCAGGTAGACAGAAGGCTTGACACCTGATGCGCGCAATGATCCTTGCCGCAGGACGCGGGCAGCGCATGCGTCCATTGACCGATCAAGTCCCTAAACCGTTATTATGGGCCGGCAGACGCCCATTGATCGAATATCATTTACACAATTTATATGCAGCCGGCTATCGAGAGGTGGTCATTAATCTCGGTTGGCTGGGAGAGCTGATCCGCGCCACATTGGGGGATGGTTCCCATTATGGTCTAACTATCGAGTACTCGGAAGAATACCCAATCGCTCTGGAAACGGCTGGAGGTATCAGCAAGGCTCTGGCACTATTGGGTTCTGAACCATTTTTAGTCATTAATGGCGATATTTGGTGCGATAAATCTCTTTGTATGGGTGAGCTTGGAGGAGATTTAGCGCATCTGGTCCTGGTTAACAATCCTCCGCACCATCCGAAGGGAGATTTCGCTCTGCAGGGGGAGAGAGTGATCGTTTCTAAACAAAATTTAAAGACTTTCAGCGGCATAGGCTTTTATCGACCAGAATTATTTGAGAACTTGTCATCGGGCCCGGTGCCATTGATGTCACCGCTTAATACCGCTATATCTGCAGGTCGGGTTGGCGGGGAATTTTATCAGGGAGTTTGGATGGATGTTGGAACGCCGAGTCGGCTACGTTACCTAGATGAAAATTTGCGCTGTCAAAACAGGCCGACTTCTCGTATCCTCGATAGGAAGTCGGCTGCAAAGAATAAGGAAGAAAAATAGTTTTTGATCCCGACCGAGCGTGTGATTCATTATTTTTAATATTAAATTTTGAAATTATAACTTATTCACGCCGAGAATGACTAATATTGATGAATATGAATGTATTTACAGATATTCGCTCAGGTAAGATTGGCACAGTTGATCGTCTACGCAAGCGATTGCTTGAAGTGGGTGAGGGCTTATACTCACTGATCGATAATCGATCATGGATTCCCTATTCGCGCGCGCAGATCAAAAGTGCTTTAGATACCGACGTCAAACTGACGGGTGTATTGTTCGGCACGGATCGGATAACATAAACCTTGAATTCCAGCAAGGATATTCCTGAATTTGAGAAAGAGTTGTTGATTTTCTTTGAAAATCACGAGTAACAATGGGCGGGGTTACTGGATGAATAATACGGCGAAATTGAAGATGATTTCGATGAGAGTTAGGGGCTGATCGATTCTCGAGTAGTTATGCAAGGAAGTTGACTTGAAACAACAGTATCCGCTTTAGATATGCTAAGCTGTTGCTATTTAACGACAGTTGAATAATTATTGAGATGGGCTAGGAATCCGCTCGCGAGTCTAATTTCGATGGATTTTGATTTCAAACCAAAGGAGAAATGATATGCGTCAACTAAATACTTCAATTTTACGTAAACTAGTCTTAGGTGTGGGGTTGGCACTGCCCTTGAGCGTTTTTGCTGCACCTGGGTATTGGACTGACAGCTATGGTCAAGTATGGCGCACCGGCACCGGGCAATGCTGGCACACCTCATATTGGACTAAAAACGATGCCACTTCCCAATGTGATGCTAATCTGCTGCCTAAACCCAAGCCGACTCCAATAGTCCAGACCATTCAGGCACCCGCCCCGGCCTTCCAGTCCAAAATAATTACCTTGAACGAAACTGCTCGTGGGGCAGCTACTTTTGGGTCGGGCCAGTGGGCACTTACCCGGGCCCAATCCGCCAAGCTGGGTAAGGCTTTTGATCATATCAATGCGAAAGACATTCAGCGGGTTAAAATAACTGGATATACTGACCCGACCGGACCATTGACTTATAATATGAAACTTTCAAAGAAACGGGCTGAAGCGGCCGCTGAATACATCGAAAAACATTTCGATGTGCCTTCTAACAAGGTCGTAGTGGTTGGCAAAGGGCCAGCTAATCTGGTTGTAAATTGTAAGGGTATGCATGGCCATGTGGCACTTGCTAAATGTTATGCCCCTGATCGTCGGGTTGTGGTTGAGATCGACTTTCCGATTAAGAAAACTGCCATGACCGGACAGTCAAGTAGCTAATTCTGGGGTGTTTTGGATAATAAAGAGGAAAAACAGCGGGCATATCTGCGCCCGCTGTTTCGTTGGGTGGATAGGTTTTAACCTGGAGTGGCCAGCCACCAATGGACCCTACCTTAGGATGGAGTCAAATAACTGAAATGACAGGGTAGTAGATAGGGATAGATACTGGTTTAAAGGGTAATGATCTACCGGGATATCAGTTGTGTCAGGTTTCGTGTGATTCTATCGAGCAACGGGTCTGGCGTTTAAGCCTGGCTCGTGATGTGATGAAGCAACTGTACCAGAATTTGGGAGCGTAATGATGTCCGTGAACCTGCACCCCCTGGCCCGTCGCTACGGGTTCACCGCACCCACCGTGCGCAAGTGGCGCGAGCGCGATTCCACCCCGGATTCCGCTCACGCTCCATCCGGGCTACGCTTGCTAAATCGCCCTCCAAGCCGAAACCCCAGTCAGGTAAAAGACGGCTGAGAACTATTCGACGGTTCGGCGGCAGCGCGGATTATCCGAAGGCAGATGTTACGATACGAGAACTGACCTCGTTGGCGAGGTACGAGCGGCGCTTTTTTGCGTCCGAGTTAATTTGCCTTGTTCGAGTTAATTTGCCTTGTTGAACGAAGCCGCTACGCGGCGGGATAAAGCAGTCACTTCCAGGTAACCTC
>CAZUKD010000037.1:0-13580 GCA_964620825.1 uncultured Ectothiorhodospiraceae bacterium | reverse complement strand
GTGATCGGTCTCTGTACCCTTGAATCCAACCAGGATCGTGTGAAGTCCATTATTGAGTGGAAATTATTATTAATGCAATTTCTGATGCGAATTAGTATTACTCCTGTTGCGCAGGGTGGCTTGATCTTTGGAACTTCTGATAGTGAAAATTCTGATGGGGTTTCAAGAGTGTTAATAGGTCTTTGTTTTTGCTATACTATGAAATTAGCGTCATCCGGTTGATGCTTCCTACTTTGTGGTTATTTCCCGCCCAGGTCTTTTCCTTCCCTTTTATGATCACGTGCCTGACCGGCCCCGATAATGGGTGAGGCTGGTTCCAGGAGTTTCAATGTCATTTCAAGAATTCGGACTGAGTACCGAACTGCTACGCGCAATTGATGCGCTCGCCTATACCCAACCTACCCCCATTCAGCAACAGGCCATTCCAGTTGTACTCGCCGGACGAGATGTGCTTGCCGGCGCACAGACCGGCACCGGTAAGACAGCGGCTTTCGTGCTACCTATACTTGCTCGTTTGAGCCAGCATCCATCAGGATTACGCGCACCACGCGCGCTGGTGCTCACACCCACACGTGAGCTGGCCGCCCAGATCGCCGAGGATGTACAAAAGTTGGGGATTCATCTGCCGCTCAAGCGGGCGGTAATCTTTGGTGGTGTGGGTATCAATCCACAAATTGATTGTCTACGTCGCGGTGTAGATATTTTGGTAGCTACGCCGGGGCGTCTACTTG
Organism: uncultured Ectothiorhodospiraceae bacterium; assembly: GCA_964620825.1. Lineage (GTDB taxonomy): Bacteria > Pseudomonadota > Gammaproteobacteria > DSM-5130 > Acidihalobacteraceae > Acidihalobacter_A. The sequence goes on along the minus strand of CAZUKD010000037.1, from coordinate 12,849 downwards.
ATCACGCCAGACAAAAGACCGTGGATCTATCACGGGTAGAAATACTTGTACTTGATGAAGCCGATCGCATGTTGGACATGGGCTTTATCCACGATATTCGCCGCATACTCGCCCTGCTACCCAGGCAGCGTCAGAATTTACTATTTTCCGCGACCTATTCTAATGATATCCGCCGTCTGGCCGATGGCTTATTGCGTGATCCCGTGCAAATCGAGGTAGCATGCCGTAACACTACTGCGGAGACGGTTGTTCAGCTCGTTCATCCGGTAGATAAGTCGCGTAAGCGTGAGCTGCTCTCGCATCTCATTCATAGTGGTGGCTGGGAGCAGGTTCTGGTGTTTACGCGCACCAAGCATGGCGCTAATCGACTTGCCGAGCAGCTTGGATACGACGGTCTCTCCACTGCTGCGATTCACGGCAATAAGAGTCAAAGTGCGCGTATGCGTGCGTTGGCGGGCTTCAAGAGTGGCAAGATGCGTGTACTGGTAGCAACCGATATTGCGGCGCGCGGGCTGGACATCGATCACCTACCACATGTGGTGAACTTCGATCTACCCAATGTGGCTGAGGATTATATACACCGCATCGGTCGCACCGGACGCGCCGGCGCCAAGGGAGTTGGCGTGTCGTTGGTCAGTGCGGATGAGAACGACTTGCTTGCTGGTATTCAGCGCCTGCTCAAGCGCGAACTGCCGCGCGAGGTATTGCCCGGCTTTGAGCCGAGCGAGGCAGCCGCTGGCGTACACGCGAGTATCCCACAGAGGAATAAGCCCTCTGCGCGCCACTCACACAGACGCGGCGTGCCTGGTGAGTATGCGGGCGCACGCAACCATCGCGCATGAGTCATCACTAGCCGATCAAAATAAATACCCCGCTGCGAGCAGCGGGGTATTTATTGATGCAATAGATCTCATATCGCAGTAAATTGCGGGGAATCAGACCCGTAGTGAGACTAATGCCTGCACAATTAAATCCTAATACCTAAATTATTATAATTCTTTTAAAACCCGCCTAAGATATCGCAACTTAAAACTATATATTTATATGTAAATTAAGCATTGTAGCTCCGGTTTTTGGAATGCAAATTTATTTGGAGGCGTGGCTTGTCATGAAGACAAATAATATTTCCTTTGTATTTCGATACTTAGCACTTTTGCCGCTGTTATTATTGGGTGGCTGTGATATAGATAATTTCTGGATTTTAAATCCCAAGGGCATCATTACCAGGGCTGAAACTCATTATCTGGTTTTGGATGTTGTGGTTTTATCCATCATTATCCTGCCGACACTACTGCTACTATTTCTAGTGATGTGGCGTTATCGCCGATCAGCCAAGGCTGCTTATACGCCTAAATGGTCGCATTCCAATACGATTGAAACCGTTGTCTGGGGGATTCCACTGATCATTGTGATCATACTGAGCTACTTTTCCTGGCAAGGGACTCGCGCGGTTGACCCCTGGCACCCAAGAATTATGAGTAATCGGGTTGATGCTAAGCCCCTGAGGGTTGATGTCTATACAACAGACTGGCAATGGCTGTTTGTTTATCCACAGCAGAATCTGGCAGTTTCCAATGAATTGGTTGTACCCGTTAATCGTGTGGTCAAATTTGATTTGACCTCAGTATCGGTTACGAATGACTTCTTTATCCCTAACCTTGTCGGTCAAATTTACATTATGCCAGGTATGCGCACCAAGCAATCCATGGTGGCTAATCATGTGGGTCAATACGAAGCATTTTCCGCCGAGTTTAGTGGACCAGGGTTCGCTGATATGAATTACAAGGTTAAGGTCTTGCCGGGGCGGAAATTTGACAGATGGGTTGCGACAGCGAAAAAACGGGCAAAGAATTCACTTTCATATACAGAATTTACTAAGTTCGCCAAACCGACCATCAATGTTGCTCATAGGGTGGAATATTTTACGAATATTCAATCGGACCTATTCCGACAAGTGGTGACGAATGTTCGTAGCGGAAAACTTCATTTTCAGACACCCTTATTTTTGACCGAAAATATGGATGGTGCCTTGTTCAAGCAGCACGTGAATTGATTAATTTAAATATAGTCAGGAGATTCTGACATGCTTGTGGATTTACAGGGTCCCTTCAGCCCGTTGGCAGGCCGACTGGGTCTATTGCTGGAGCTTCATTATAACAACCCTGTCTTGGGTTTCGCCTTTGCGCTGACAGTAATCGCTGGAATCACTGCTCTAGGTTGGGTGACTTATGCGGGTAAATGGGGGTGGTTGTGGCGTGAGTGGCTGACTACCGTTGACCATAAGAAAATCGGCATCATGTACATTCTGATTGGTCTGGTGATGTTATTCCGCGGATTTTTCGATGCTTTGATGCTTCGTACGCAACAGGCCATGGCCGTGGGGGCGAATTCGCCAGGCTTTTTGGGCTCGAATCATGGCTATCTGACGCCTTTCCACTTTGATCAGGTCTATACCGCTCATGGAGTTATTTTGATCCTGTTGGCCGCGACCCCGATTCTGGTTGGATTGATGAACATCGTCATCCCGGTGCAAATTGGTGCCAGGGATATGGCTTATCCTTTCCTGAATGCGCTGGGATTGTGGATGACGGCCGTTGGCGCCGCTCTAGTGATGATCGCTTTGTTCGTTGGCAATTTCAGCCATGATGGTTGGGTGGGATTGACCCCGCTGACTGAGCTTGCAGGCAGTCCGGGTGTGGGTGTTGATTATTGGTTATGGACGATTCAGATCACTTCTGTTGGTACGATCTTGGGTGCTATCAATCTGATCGCTACCATTGTCAAGATGCGTGCGTCGGGGATGACCTGGGGGCGTTTGCCCATATTTAGCTGGACGGCCCTGGCGACCAATATTATTGCACTCACCTCCTTTCCCGTCCTGGGCGTTGCGCTTGCCTTATTGACGCTGGATCGTTATCTCGGAACTCACTTCTTTACCCCGGATATGGGGGGCAACGTCATGATGTATACCAATCTGTTCTGGATTTGGGGGCATCCAGAAGTATATTTTGTAATTTTACCCGCTTTCGGTATATTGTCCGAGATCATTCCTACGTTTTCTGAAAAACCCATTTTTGGTTATATCACCATGGTATTGGCCTCATTCGGCATTGCCGGGGTTTCGTGGTCGGTGTGGCTGCATCACTATTTCACCATGGGCGCGACGGCCAACGTTAATACCTTTTTTAGTGTAGCGAGCATGCTGGTAGGTATTCCTACGGGGGTAAAGGTATTTAACTGGCTGTTCACCATGTATCGTGGTCGATTGCGCTTCGAAACCCCCATGCTGTGGGCGGTCGCGTCGATCGTCTTTCTGCTGGTAGGCGGGTTTACCGGCATGATGGTGGCTATTCCTGCCATCAACTATCTGGTCCACAATAGCGTATTCGTGGTGGCCCATTTCCACACCATGCTGTTGATGATCGTTTATGCCATTTTTGGTGCGACTGTTTTCTGGTGGCCGAAGGTGTTTGGCTTCAAATTGGACGAGCATTGGGGTAAGGCATTCTTTTGGCTGTTTACCCTGGGAACAGTTTTTGTATTCATCCCCATGTATACAGAGGGGCTGATGGGTTTGACCCGGCGAATGTATTACATCCCTTATCCTCAGCTCATGACCTTGCTGGACTTGCAGGTGGCCGGTATTGGTTTCTATATTTTGTCGATCCTCGCCTTTGTGGGACAGCTCATCGTTAGTATCGTCAGGCGAGGAGAGCTGCGGGTGACTGCCAATGATGCCTGGGGTACGTCTCGCAGTTTGGAATGGGCAACCCATACACCGATTCCTCCCTATAATTTCGCCATCACCCCGATCGTGCACGCGCGGGATGAATGGGCCTGGCGCAAGGAACATGACCTAACCCAGGAGCCCGATCATTATGTCGATATCCATATGCCCAAAAAGACGGGCGTACCGTTGATCCTGGGTGCGTTGGCCCTGGTATTCGGTTTTGCCATGACCTGGCGGATCTATTGGTTGGCTGCCGCATCCCTGATTACTTTTATCATCGTATTGATTGTTCGATCCTTTGATCGACATCAGGACTACGTTATTCCAGCGGCTGAGGTTGAGCGCATGGAGTGTGAAGCCAGGACGCGTAGGGTCGGGAGGAGCGTCGAAACATCTGCACTGGTGGCAGGCGGTTCTGGAGGTGCCTTAGTCACGCCACGTCAGCCAGAGCGTGAGCGCCAGGAAGATTATTAATCCGAAGAGGTAGGATCAAGCTATCGATTACGCTATATGGTGCTATTGCGATTTATTCCGAATGCTGAGGGTAGTTAAATGAGTTCTGATGTGGTGGAAAAGGTAGATCCACGCTATGTGAGTCTCTGGGATTATGGGTATCCCGGATATGACGTCATCGGCACACGCTCTTATGGCTTCTGGCTCTACATGATGAGTGATGCCATGATCTTTGCGGCCTTGTTCGCGGCTCACGGCGTTTATACGAGTGCGATGGCAGCAGCCGGTGGGCCGACCGCAGCGCAGGTCATTCACCCTTTTAGTGCGTTGGTAGTCACTCTGTTTATTCTTTCCAGTGTCCTGGCCTATGGTCTCGGAATGGTGGAAATGAAAAGATCCAATCGAATAGGGGTGGTGTTTTGGTTGGCTGTCTCTTTTATGCTTGCCGTAGTTTTTCTATCCCTGGAAGGTTATGAATTTGCCCATCTGGCGGCACTTGGCGCACTTCCTGAGCGTAGTGGGTTTCTGTCTGATTTCTGGACGCTGGTCATCGCTCATGCCGTGCATATTCTGTTCGGGTTGATATGGATGGGAGTTATGATTGTTCAATTATTGACTGAGGGTTTTAGTCAGAATGTGGTTTATCGATTAAATAACTTAAAGATGTTCTGGCATTTTCAAGCGGTTATATGGGTTTGTATCTTTGTGTTCGTCTATCTTGCAGGGGTGCTTTAATGTTGCACGACCATCAAAATCCCGTGCAACATGCTGAAGTGCAAAATGCCAGTGCTGGCGGTTATCTACTGGCTTTTCTAGTGGGCATGGTGGGTATGATTGGGGCCTATTTGTTAGTCAGTTACCCTATCATGAAACCGAATGACTTACTGACGATTATCTCGGTTATTGCTCTGACTGTTGGGCTTATCCAGCTCTATTTCCTGTTTAATCTCGATTTCTCTAAAGAAAGAATATATCATACCGTTTCGCTCATTTTGACCATACCCTTATTTGTCATGGCTATTGGCCTGACTCTCTGGATGTTTCATGGTTTGATGAATCATATGTTGCTGCCAGGCGTTGGGGGCTGAGGTGACGAAAATATCCAATTCTTCTAAGAGTGAATCCATGCCATCCGCAGAGGAGAAGCATGTCGTTGAAGGTGAGATGACCCTTGCGGTGCGAGTTATCGGTCTAGGTATTGCCAGTCTGGTCATTCTCGCTATCGTCCTGGGTATCTGGCGCGGTTTAACGAGTCACTCAACAGGGATTCAGGCCGTAGTCGATGGCTTATTGATGTCGGAGGTTGTTTTTGCCGCAGCCCTGGTATTTCTTGGCAGCATCGTGGAAGGTTTTGGATATGGTTTGTCATTGGGGACGCAATGGCCCTACACCCGCAACATCGTTATCTTGATGTGGCGAGGCGATCCGGAAGCTGCACATCGTTTGTTGGCCACGCTTGTGGGTTTGATTGCGCTTGCTTTGACTATATTACATCCGGCCTATGAGACTTTTAATGGATTGGGTTTAATTGTCATCACAGCATTGTTTGGTATGGGGACTCTGTATGTTTTAGCCGGACGCGCACCAGCTTTCGTGCATGGCACTCACGGGTTGCTGGCCTATCTCGTATTCCTCAATTATCTATTGGCTCTAGTTTATCCAGGGATGCATTTGTGGTCTTATCTAGAGGGTGTGGTTGTCCTGCATGCGCTGTTCTTTGCAATTTTTATGGGTGGCATGGTAACCGGTAGCCGAGGATTCGCGACGCCTATCGATCCCTTCCTGTATCCTCAGAGATCGCCCCAGTGGATTTTTGTGGTACATGGTTTTGCTGCCCTCTTGGTGATTGCAACTCTGGGGTGGTTCAGTGCTATCTATCCTGTGGCTTTTCTCCTTGCTCTGTTTCAGGCGGCTGTTGGGTTCTTCTTATTTTATGCCGTCAATCTGAAACCTAAGACGCCAGGATCCATGGTTCCTTTCCATCAGCTCATGGTTCTACTCATTACCAGTGCCATTGTTCTGCAATGGCACTGGTGAGGCTGGAATGCTGGCTGGTTTAACTGAGCCCTTCCCGAAATCAATAAGGGGTATTAGGAAGCCGGGTTCCTGCAATGTGCATTATCATGTTGACGATTTGTATGGCAATTGATATAAGAGCAGGCCTATCTGCCAAGGCCAAACGAATATTCCTATCAAGAACGCGGGTGTTTAGTGATTAACGTAGAGACTCGCCACAAAGATGCTAAATTACACAAAATAAACTTGGAGCTAATCTCATGAATAAATCTGAATTGATCGATGCTATTGCCTGCAAGGCAGATATACCTAAAACCACGGCCGTAAAGGTGCTTGATGCTTTCGTGGAGTCTGTTACTGAAGCCCTAAGAAATGATGACCAGGTGGTGCTCATTGGCTTTGGGAGTTTTTCCCTGCGTAAACGCGAAGCACGCGCTGGGCGCAACCCGCGTACTGGAGAAACCATCCAGATAGCTGCATCTAATTTGCCAACCTTCAAACCCGGTAAAGCATTGAAGGATGCGGTGAAATAACTTTTTAGGGTGCTTAGCTCAGCTGGAAGAGCGTCGCCCTTACAAGGCGAATGTCGGGGGTTCGAGTCCCTCAGCACCTACCAGAATCAAGGACTTATGGAATGGCTACCCTTATAGGGCGGCCATTTTTTCGGGTTGAGTATCCCCGATTTATCCCATAGACTAAAGCCCATAGTAAGATCCCCTCGTATTGAATTTTCCAGCGCCCTTTATCACAGACATCCTGCAGTGATCGGTACGAAGCAATTTTCGAGGATGACGAAGATCGCTTGATATTTCTGTGTACCCTGACGGAGGCTGTCGGGCAATTCCATTGATTGCACCACGCCATTGTTTAATGGCAAGCTATGGCCATCTGCTAGTGGAACAGCGAATGGTAATCTCTCTAAAAGCATACGACACCTCAATGGTGTCTATACTCAGACAATGAACCGGCGTCACACGTAAACCGGCCACTTGTTCCGGTGCCGCTGTAAAGGGATAATCGGCAAGGATCTACTGGCTAGAGCTCACCCGCTACATTGTATGAACCCCGTCCGTGCCGGCTGGTCAGGCAGGCGGGCGGGGAATTGGTCATAAGCGGCTATCCGCCATGACGGGAAAGACGCCGGCCCCAGCCTGACTCGCGGCAGGCTGGATTTTGACACTATTCGAAACGTTGCATCACCACACAGCAGTGTTACCGCGAAATTGTGGAATATTATGGCCTGTACCTTGCGGCAGTGAGTCTGATTATCCGGGGCGGATGTTATAATACGAAAATTGATTCTGTCGATTTCTTGTGGTTCCCAGATCAGGGGTAACACCTGCATATCGCTTGCTGGATGAAATGGTCCATGATCATCGGTATACCCGGCTTGCGTTAGCGCCCATCGGGTTTGGGTATTTTAGCCCGTTTAACGGTTTGCGGTCGGTAGAGACCGCTTAGGAACCAGCTTTTGATCTCGGGCCAGCGGTATGTCAGTCACACTTCACGTTGGATTCTTGCTCATCGCCCCGCAATTTCGTGTTGGGCTTCCTCCAGACACTGCCTTGCGGCAACGCCCCGCCCTTTCGCTAACTTTCGGCTTTGCGAATATCTGGATTAGAACCTTTATCTGGCGAGTTAAGCGCCATGCTCGGCACACGAGTCCAAGCCCACGCGACTTTTGATGGGTGAAGCCTTGGTTAGGGGCGGTATAACCCCATTTCTTGAACTAGGCCTGATCATCCTTACTTTCTCTTAAATTTTCCGTTCCGATTTTCGAGTAATTCTTCTTGATGTTCTTGTACCCACAAGTTCACCCGTCGAAAACTGCGCGGTGGTTTTAGCCGGGTGAAGCATTTTGTATACACCCAGCATGGGCATGAACTTATGGGGTGTAAGTCCCCATGGATCGATCATAACCACTAGCCGACGACAAGGGCAAATCCGTGAGGGGATGTCTGAAGGAAGCCCGAGTGCAAAACTGCGAGCCTGCGAACAGAGATTGCATAGAAGGCCCATTTCCGGGGATGAGCAAACACAAGATAACGAAGCCCACAGGTTCCGGGATTAAGGTCAATACAGCGGTTGCGCATCGACAGTTCGTGTTCTTATCTAGGGAGATCTGCCTCACATGCGGTTCGCAAGAACAGTACCTTCATCAGCAATGGTGCGGGTGATGGGATAGAAGTCAGCAGATGGCAGAGTCGTTGGAGGCCATAGGACATGATTGAAGACGAAGGCCTGAACGTCAGCGAACCTCCATGCGGCCTGGAAGCAAGTGCAAAAGAATAAAGGGGCATCCGCGCTCAATGGCGGACTTCTGCTTGCGAGTCCACACTCTGAGTCCGTGGTTAGAAAGCGTTTCCGGGAGACAGGCCCCGGCGCGTCGAATGCGCGCTTGCCAACGCCTACCGGCGCGTGGTGTAATTACAGCCATTGGAGGGTGTTTCTGCTGGGTCAAGTATCCTGATTTGTCTCCGCCAAGCAGGGAACTTTTATAACTGCTTATCTATACTGGAATTATAGTAATACCTTTTGGTTATTATAGGTGACTGTCAGGGGCAAGTTACTCAGTACCCACCAAGAGAGAGTTCAGGAGTGGTAGTTCAGCTGGTTAGAATACCGGCCTGTCACGCCGGGGGTCACGGGTTCGAGCCCCGTCCACTCCGCCATATATTGAAAGGCGCCTGCGGGCGCCTTTTTTGTTTCTTTCAAGCAAACGACTATACAAAATTTCCCGAGGTTACACATGCTCCAATGGCTAACTGATCGTGCTTCCCGATGGTTTGTTTACACTATCATCATTCTTGTCAGTGTACCTTTTGCTTTGTGGGGTCTTAATGATTATTTTAATGGCGGTGGAAAACAAGTTGCTGCGGAAGTGGCAGGTCAGTCAATCTCTATTCAGGCCTTTGCTCAAGCCTACAGAAATGAACAATTACGTCTGCTGCAAAACTTTGGCGGGCATTTGCCTCCGGGATTGAATCAACAAACCTTGAAGCGAGCTGTCCTTGATCGACTGGTGCGGGACAAGGTTATTTACCTGGCCGCACGCAAGGATGGCTATACAGTAACTGATCTGGAATTAGCCGACCAGTTACTGTCCATTCCAGCTTTCCTCGTAGATGGCAAGTTTTCTCGTTCGCGTTACGATGAGATCTTGCGCACTCAAGACATGACTCCAGGGCAGTTTGAAGACCAAATTCGTCATGGTCTGTTAATTCATCAATGGGAGAAGGGAATAGAAAGCAGTACCTTTATTACCAGGGAAGAGTTAATGCAAGCCGCTCGATTATTGAACGAGCGACGTAAGGTTTCTATTTTGCCGGTTTCTCACCTTCATTATTTATCCGGTATCCAGCCGGGTAATTCCGAAATAGCCAAATATTATAATCAGCATAAACGCTTATTCATGACTCCTGAGCTGGTTAAGCTTGACTATATACGCCTTGATAAAGGGACAATCCGTAATCAAATCCATGTTACAGATACCGAGTTGAAGAGATTTTACGTGAGCCATAAGAATATCTTTACTGTTCCTGCTAGAGCGGGTATCCGGGAAATTGTGGTGAATCTGTATGCTGTGGGTGCCGGTAGGAAAAGGGCTTTGATTCGTCTTGATGAAATCAAGAAAGATTTGGAAACTGGGGCATCATTTATAGCAGTTGAACAAAAATTCTCTCAAACACACAAGTCAGCACAAGCCGATAAAATTCGGTTTGTTACTCGCAAGGATCTACCATTAGCGCTTGCAAACGCGGTATTTGCACTCAAATCCGGGCGGATGACTCCACCGATTAGAGTTGGGAATAAAGTCTATATTATTCGGTTGGTATCTATCCAGCCGGGATTGATGGCACCCGCTTTCAAAGCGATTCAGAGACAGGTTGAATCGACCTATATCGAGATGGAAACGCATCGTTTATTTAATACTGCAATGCAACGATTAACCAATCTGGCTTATGAGCAACCAGGATCGCTCGCACCCATAGCCCAAAGCTTGGGCCTGAAGATCCAGACCAGTCCATGGATATCCAGAAGTGGAGGCGGTGGTCTCTGGTCGGAGCCCAAAATAATTGCTGCCGCCTTTTCCAATGTAGTTCTCAAGAACAAAGCCAACAGTTCGCTGATTCAATTGGGGCGTGAAGATCTGATTGTGCTGCATGCACACAAGATCAAGCGGCCTCAACCAAAATCCTTGGTTAGTGTACGTCCGGAAATTGTGAGCCTATTAAAGCAGCGGGGAGCTCTTGAAATGGCTGCTCATAAAGCAAAAATATTGCTAGCTTTGCTCCAGAAAGGGGAGACGACCGTATCAGTGGCTAAAGCAGAACATCTGGTTATAGAAAATCTGGGGTGGATTAGTCGTGGAAAGCAGTTCGGCCTACCTAAAGATGTGATTCAGACAGCATTCACAATTTCTTTGCCTGTTAATAAAACCCCAGTTTATCGGTTAATTGTTTTATCATCTGGCGAGCCTGCCGTGATGGCTGTTGAGGGTGTGAGATATCCGCGAATGCCCAAACAGCAACTACAGATATTACAAAAGCGGTTAATATCGATATGGGGGCGGCAGGAACTCCAGGTAGTTTATGAGGCTTTGCTGAAAGGTGACCATGTCAAGATATATCCAAACAATCTAAATTTCTAATTATGCAGCAATCTGTTTTGGATACTTCCCGTCCAGTTCAATTTCAGGACCAGATACCGCCTTGATTAGATTAGGGTCAAGCATATTAGGGGTCAAATCTATTATCAATAGATTTGACCCCTTTGTTGTTTGTTTTGATTCCATGCTCAGCCAATAGCTCTTGCAATTCCACCTCCACGGCCCGGCAGATCAACTGCTGGTACCGGTCCCCGGTAATTCCGACAGGGGGTCGGTCATCTCCTCCCGACTATCAGCTCAACCACGTTATTCCTAGCTATCGTGGCGTATCTCCAATAGTTGTTTGTTTGTTTCACAACTACAAATCAACCCGATACGCCGCTCTTTTTCAACTCCTCAAACACCGGATCCGGTTATAACTCTTTCGCCTGCCAATTTCTAGTTATGCTCTTAACATCAGGGGATATTCATGTTCAAGAAACTGAGTTTTGTCTTTGTAGCTGTAGCTGTAGTTCTTCTCGCGGGCTGCGCAACTGTGCCAATGGCGGGCAAAGGAACGACCCGTCAAGCCAAGTTCTTTAGGCCGCCAACTAATGGCAGCGCAGGACTATACGTCTACCGTGACAGTAGCCTTGGCTCCGCCTTCAAGAAAGACATCTTCGTTGATGGCCATTGCCTTGGTCAATCTGCACCAAAGGTATTTTTCTACCAAGAGGTGGCCGGTAACCAAAATCACACGATCTCTACAGAATCAGAGTTCTCTATATGAAATCTGGTGTTGATTATTTTATTCGACAGTATATTAAGCTGGGTGTCTTCGTGGGTGGAGCAAACCTAGAGGTAATCAGTGCTGAAAAGGGTAAAGAAGCTGTCAGCAACCTTGGAATGGCGGTTAAAGGTCAATGCAGTAAATAGTGTAGTAATTCGCCGCAACCGACGCCGCCCCACTGCGTGGGTTGCCATCGGTTGCGCTCAAGCGTTGGGCGTTATCTTAGCCAATAATGGGATCTGATTAGCGCTATATGTCAGCGAGCAAACACCGGAACGTTGTGCAGTTGAGACTCTGTCCAAGGAGGACAACGTGCCGCCGCCGATCGGTGTCAGCATGGTGAGCTTGGAGCATTTTCTGCGTCGCTTGAAGCTGGAAGGCACCGATGCAGATCGAGAAGCTGCTGACCGACAACGGCCGTCCGCTCACCGACTGTTTCACCCGCAAGACCTGGGCTCCTTCGGGTCAGTATGTCTGTGATTGCGAGTGCGCCTTGCTCGGTATCGAGCATCTCCTGATCAAGTCACGCTACCCGCTGGGCAACGCTAGGGTCGAACGCTGCAACAGGCGCAGTAGCGATGTTCTCGCTACCACACGCTGGCCATTCTGCTGCGGCTCTACAAATACTGCTGGAGTGCTTTGCGAGGTTGTACAACCAACCCGAGTCGCAACCAGCGTGGCCTTTTCCCTTGCCGGCGATCTACGCCTGGGATAAAGATCGACCTGAACCGTTTGTCAGGCGACCCAAGAAGCTGGCGAGACTGGCTCCCCCGAGTTCGACAGTTAGACGCGTAAGTCATTGAATCCTCGGTAGTGAGGTTCAGAACGCTCCACTACAAAAGGGTCAATGGCTTGTGACTGGTGGGTTTTTTGATCGTCAGTGCAGAAAAGATAGCGGCTTGTTCGTGATTGATGGAGGAGATCCCCGAAACGGGCTGAGTGTTATTGAGGATGATGCGGTGATGCTTGCACTAACCCCTAAGAGGAGTGACTTCAGCAAGATGACAGACGAGACCCTTGTCGAAGCTGTACGAAAGATTAATCATCGCCCGGGAAAGTGCCTTGGCTATTGGACTCCTCACCGGGTCTTTAACTCAGTCAAAGGGGGTGTATGTAGGGGTTGAGTTTATCTATATAAATCCGGATCGAACAATCTGGTCGGTTTTCGTCAATCCTATTGCATAGGATGAACCGCCAGCCAAGTGCTTCTTTTACCACATACCTTTCATAGTATCGCCATGCTGCTTGGTTAGCTTGTAATCTTTACTTCGC
>CAZUKD010000036.1:0-14114 GCA_964620825.1 uncultured Ectothiorhodospiraceae bacterium | reverse complement strand
TTCATTTGATCGTACCTCTTATCTTCCCTCTCCTGATTCCTGATGTAGGCCCGTATCATTGCTTCATCCAATCCCACTGTCGATACAAAGTAACCCCGCGCCCGGAACGCCTCCCCGGTGAAGTTCCTCTTTCGACCTCCAAAGCATCGCGCGATGCTGATCGCGCTCTTCCCTTTCAAATACCCCACCACACCCGATACCGGATATTTGGGCGGAATGCTGATACACATATAGATATGATCCGCCGGTATATGACCTTCTATAATCTGACAACCCCGCTGCTCCGCCAACTCATGAAACACTTCTCCAGGATGACGCCTGAGCTGCCCAAATACCCGCTTCTTGCGCTGCTTCGGTATATACACCACGTGATACTTGCAATCCCAACGTGTGTGGCTAAGGCTCTGATACTCTTTCATTGTGAATCCTCATCTCTTGGCGAGATTCCGGATTCACAACGACCGCTGTATAGGTCAAACCTAAGATAATCCCCCGGCTCTGCCGGGGGATTATCTTAGGTATTTATCATCAAATTGATCCAGAAAGCCTTGTAATTCCACCGGTAATGGTGCCTGAAAATGATATTTTCGTCTCGTTGATGGCAGGACAAAGCGCAACGTGTGGGCATGCAGGAACTGGCGTTTCAACCCTCTGGCGCAAGCCTGTCGGTTGAGGTTAAAATTGCCATATTTTCGGTCACCCACCACGGGATACCCTATGCTAGCCGCATGGACACGGATCTGATGAGTGCGACCAGTGCCAATGATAACGCGCATCAGGGTATGGCCCCCATAGAATTGGACGGGGATAAATTGACTGATCGCGATTTTGCCGACAGCTGTCGTTGCCCTTACCGTGTGCCTGCCATAGCGGCTTCCCTGCCGTTCCAGTGGCACATCCACTACCTGCTCTCCATCTTGCCAGGATCCGCATAGCAAGGTCAGGTATTCCTTGTGCAGACCACCCTCGCGAAGCAATTGATGCAATTCGAGTAACATGGGCCGGGATTTAGCGAGCAGAAGTAGGCCGCTAGTTTCCCTATCCAAGCGATGCACCAGCTCGAGAAATGGTATTTGTGGCCGCATTGCCCGATATGCCTCGATAATCCCGAATACCAGTCCGGTACCACCATGGACGGCGAGACCGGCGGGCTTGTCCAAAACGAGCAAGTATTCATCTTCATAAAGAATAGCCCGCTCCAGCACGTTACGCAGGGATTCCGACAGTATAGGCCGGCACTTCTCCGGCCCCAGTCGCACAGGCGGAATGCGTACCTTATCGCCAACTGCAAGACGAGTATCCGGTCTGGCCCGCCGGCTATTGATGCGTACTTCACCACGGCGAATAATGCGGTAGACTCGAAAACGAGGCAATCCTTTCAACCGCGTGAGAAGAAAATTGTCTAGTCTCTGACCATCATGACTGGTATCAACAACAATTTGTCGTGGAAAAGTGGCCAGGCTTTCAGTATTTTTCATCATGCGCGGATGATAACAAACCGGTCCAATTTAAAGGAGACACTCGCTTTGTCCTGTGCGTCTGAAGCGAGATATGCAGAATCATTAATCCCGCTTCAAGAGATTAATTCATAACAGCAACCCCGGTAATTGTCTCCCTGGATTTTGCGAACAACGAATCTGTATTGTCTTTGGTGTATCAACTCACCCCAGAGTCCTGCCAGCTCAAGGTCGGCTTCGAACCCTCCCTCAGTAGTGGTCCGGCTTTGGTAGAGGCCCTAATTCACCGTGGGTTTGATGCCTTTCTAGACCTTAAGTTCTATGATATTCCCCGCACTGTGGCAACTACTTGTCGGATGGCTACGGTGTGGCGTATGGATGGTGGATACGCATGCCAGTGGCGGCCAATCCATGCTCGAAATGGCTGAAGAGACTATCAAAGAGACGCATGGTAATCGCCCCTTATTGACCTATGGGTTAAAACAATCTAGCCACACTAGGCTTGCTTGGCACGGTGGAGAATCAGATTATGCACCTGGCAAGGATTTCCTATAAGTGCGGGCTTGATGGCGTGGTCTATTGCACACGTGAAGTGGACTTACTATGTGCCCAATTTCCACACCCATTTACCCTGGTAACTCCCAGCATTCGTCCAACGAATGCGGTATAAGGTGACCAAAAGCGTACCGTTATTCCAAAGGACACTTTATTGGCTGGTGCCGATTATCTGGTAATCGGCCGCCCGATAACCCAAGCTAAAGATCCATTGGCAGCGCTGGAAGCTATTAACCGTGGTCTCAGCGCCATCAGGAGATAGAACGGTCGTTATGGAGCGCTCAGAAAATATGAAGCCAATACCTCGTCTCATTGCCCACCTGGATATGGACGCCTTCTTTGCTTCAGTGGAACTGCTGCAGCGTCCGGATCTTCGTGGTCAGGCAGTAGTGGTAGGTGGGCGTAATGTTCCCGTTCCCGCAGCAGGCCATCCCGGCAGTATCGGTTACACTCGCCTGCAGGATTATATCGGACGCGGAGTAATCACCACGGCTACCTACGAAGCGCGCGCCCTAGGCGTGCACTCAGGCATGGGCTTGATGAAGGCTGCCCGCCTGGCACCAAATGCTATCTTGTTGCCCGTCAATTTTAACGCTTACCGGCACTATTCCCGGCGCTTCAAGAGCTCGGTCATACAGATTGCGCCGCACATGGAAGATCGAGGAATCGATGAGATCTACCTCGACCTGAGTAGTTTTTCGATATCACCACTCAGTCTGGGCCGGCGTATCAAGCAGGCCGTGCATGATGCGACCGGCTTGAGCTGCTCCCTCGCCATCTCCCCTAATAAACTACTCTCGAAGATCGGCTCCGATCTGGCTAAACCGGATGGACTTCTGCTCTTACAAATGCAAGATATACCCCAACGCATCTGGCCAATAGCTGTGAACCGGATCAATGGTATCGGCCCTAAGGCCAACGCGAAACTGCAAGCCATGGGAATTTATACTATCGGGGAACTGGCACAGGCCAATATCCGGCTCTTGCAAAATGCATTTGGGGTAAACTACGCAACCTGGCTGAATACCGTGGCTCATGGGATCGATGAGCGACCGGTGGTCACATATTCCGAACCCAAGTCAATCAGTCGGGAAACCACATTTACCCTGGATTTGCATCCCCGATGGGATCGCCAGGCTTTGGCAGACATTCTGAGTATGCTATGTCATAAGGTGGCTGACGATCTGCACCGCAAGGGTTATCGGAGTCGAACCATCGGCGTCAAACTGCGCTCCGAAGATTTCAGTACAATCACTCGTGACCAAACGCTCAGAGAGCCTACCCAGGATTGGCAAATCATTCGGCAAACAGTGCGTGAATGCCTGCGGCGGGTACCGCTGGAGCGCAAATTGCGCCTGCTGGGCGTCCGGGCGGGATCGCTTTCCCCAGAGCATCTCCTTGCCAAATACGGACAACAGGAGGAATTACCACTGGATATGGCAACTGATAAAAACCTACAGAATCAATGATGAGAGTCTGAAAACCGAGTTTTGTACTCACCCTAGCTGATATTTGCTGCCAAATTTCGACCGAGCCCCAACTCCGCATCCGCCATTTCCGGTGCGAGTTATCCTGAATTGGCTGACTAGGCAGGATCAAGGGATCATCCTCTATCTTATCCGCCGGAGCAGCGGATCAATCAAGCTGGGAATGATCCAGGTCAGCGAGTTCAGTCAACGGCGGTAACTGATCCAGCGATTTGAGATTAAAATAATCAAGAAAAGCTGGAGTTGTAGAAAACAATGCCGGCCTACCCGGCACTTCCCGATGACCTATCACCTTGATCCAGCCACGTTCGAGCAGGCCCCTGATAATCGAACTACTCACGGTTACCCCGCGGATTTCCTCAATATCCCCACGGGTAACCGGCTGGCGATAGGTAATGAGGGCAAGCGTTTCTAGAGTCGCCCTGGAAAAACGAGGTGGCCTTTCTTCCCAAAGCTTACCGAGCCATGGGGCGAGTTCCGCGCGCGTCTGTATACGCCAGCCCCTGGCCACTTCCTTTAGCTCAAAACCATGCTCCCGATAATCTTCCACCAGATCACCAAGCACCTCTCCTAGCAATTGGCAGTCAGGCACTTCGAATTCATCCGCGAAAAGATAGGCAAGATGCACCAGTGGCAAGGGTCTCCCCGCCGTCATAAGCGCGGCTTCGATGATATTTTTAATTTGCTGACGTTCCATCTTGCACGGAGGTTTGGCGAGTGCAGCGATAAACATGGATAGGCGCGTACATCGCATTCTGTTCCAGTTCCACCAATCCAGCCTTAAGTAATTCCAGCAGGGCCAATAAGGTTACCACGATCCCCTGACGGTCCTCCTGTTTATCAAGAAGAGCTGAAAAAACAAATTCCTGCTTTTCCTCAAGATGCTCAAGAATATGGCTCATGCGTGTCCGGACAGACAGCGATTCACGCTTGATGGTATGATGGTCGGTCAAGCGGGCGCGCTTCGATACTGCGCGCATCGTATTAAGCAGTTCACGCAAACCCACTTCAGGTTGTGGGCGCTGGCGGCTTTTCTCATCGGTCGCAATGGCCGCGGGCATGAAATCACGCTCCAGTCTGGCTAGGGTACCCAAGGCTTCAGCAGCCAGACGAATATGCTCATATTCTTGCAAACGGCGCACTAATTCCGCTCCGGGATCTGGCTCCTCATCTTCGGTCAATGGCGGGCGCGGCAGTAACAGACGTGATTTAATCTCAGCCAACCATGCGGCCATCAGCAGGTACTCTGCCGCCCGCTCCAGCTGCAATTCCTGCATTAATACGATATATTCTAAGTATTGACGTGTAACTTCAGCAATGGGGATATCAAGAATATCGATATTCTGGCGCTTGATTAAGTACAGTAACAGATCGAGCGGACCCTCGAAAGCTTCGAGAACAACCTCAAGCGCATCCGGTGGAATATAAAGATCATCGGGAATCCGCCGGATTGGCTCACCACGAATTTTCGCTGGCATCGTCACCTGCTGTAATGCAATGGCTGCTGGTGAATCTGCAGTGCTCAACGGTAATCCAGCCCCATTGCCCGCCGCACCTCATCCATTGTGTCTTCGGCAAGATCCCGAGCTGCCTGGGTTCCTTCGTTGAGCACATTACGCACCAGGGCGGGGTCTGCTTCATATTCAGTTGCTCTTTCCTGGAATGGCTTCAATTCAGCCACAACCGCATCGATCACCGGCTGCTTGCATTCCAGGCAGCCTATGCTTGCGTTACGACACCCTTCCTGCACCCAAGCGCGCACTTCGACAGAAGAATATATCTCATGCCAGAGCCAAACCGGGCATTTGTCTGGATCACCTGGATCAGTCCGCCGGACTCGGGCAGGATCCGTTGGCATCGTGCGTATTTTCTTTTCTACATCCTTCGGCCTATCTCGCAAGGTGATCGTATTGCCATAGGATTTTGACATCTTGCGTCCATCCAGGCCTGGCATTTTTGAGGCTCGGGTCAGCATGGGGTAGGGTTCCGGTAGAATAATCTTCCCGCCACCTTCAAGATAGCCGTACAGGCGCTCGCGATCACCCACTGAGATATTCTGTTGGGATTTGAGTAAAGCTCTGGCCACTTCCAGCGCTTCGGTATCACCTCGTTCCTGATATTTGCGTCGCAACTCATTATATAGACGAGAATTTTTCTTTCCCATCCTGATAATTGCCTGTGTGACTCGTTCCTCGAAATCACGCTCACGCCCATAGAGATGATTGAAACGGCGAGCTAGTTCGCGAGTCACCTCCAAATGGGGCACTTGATCTTCACCAACCGGCACCAACCCAGCGCGATAAAGCAGGATATCTGCACTCATCAGTACCGGATAACCCAGAAAACCATAAGTGGTCAGGTCCCGATCGCGCAACTGCTCCTGCTGGTCCTTGTAACTGGGAACGCGTTCCAGCCACCCCAGCGGGGTAATCATCGACAGGAGTAAATGTAGTTCTGAATGCTGTGGAACCCAGGACTGGACAAATAAGGTGGCGGTCCCCGGATTGATCCCCGCCGCGAGCCAGTCGATCACCATTTCCTGGGTGTGGTCCGGAATATCCCGCGGATCATCATAATGGGTGGTTAGCGCGTGCAGGTCGGCCACGAAAAAAAGACATTCGTGAGTGTTCTGTAGTTCCACCCAGTTCTTCAATACTCCGTGATAATGGCCCAGGTGCAATCGCCCGGTCGGGCGCATACCGGAAAGGATGCGTTGATTCGCAGGCATGGAGGGACTCACGATTTCTCCTGGATCAATTACAATCCGAAAACGGTGTGAATAAGGGTGTTCAGGCTAACATAAGCAGGCCCGATGATTGATCCGAGCAGACCACTTATCAGTAAAAGCACCAGAATGATCAGCCCATAAGGCTCGATCCGGTCGAGCCGATCAGACCACAGAGGGGGCAGCAGGCCGGAAAGTACCCGCCCTCCATCAAGGGGAGGGATCGGTAGCAGATTAAGGATCATGAGAATAAGGTTAATAGCGATCCCCGCTTGCCCCATCAGAGTAAGCGGGGCCACAAAACTACCGCCGCTTGCCCCCAGCCAAAGGCCGAGCTTCATAATCAGCGCCCATCCCAGAGCCATGATGAAATTGGCGGCCGGGCCGGCAATGGCGACTAAAGCCATGTCCCGGCGTGGATGGCGTAAGTTGTTGAAATTGACTGGCACCGGCTTGGCCCAGCCAAAAATGAACCCGCCGAGCCAGAGTAAAATGGCAGGTACGAGAATCGTCCCGATCGGATCGATATGGCGAAGCGGATTCAGGCTGAGGCGACCGAGCATCTGAGCAGTTGTATCGCCGAACATTTTGGCAACATAGCCATGGGCTGCCTCATGCACAGTGATGGCGAAGAGCACCGGTAATGCCCAGATGGTGATGGTCTGAATGAGCTGATCAATATTCATGGGCGAAAGATTATACGCGAACGTTCATGAGCAAGTCACAAGTTGATAATGAGCTTATTCAAGATTCAAGCCAGTCAACCGGTCCTTTCCCCTGTCTAACAAGAACCGGAACATCGCCATATAGATCAATGATCGTCGTAGGTTCGACGCCACAGTTGCCACCATCAATGACCAAATCCACCCGGCGCCCAAGCCGCTCACAGATTTCCTGTGCATCGGTCAGGGGAAGCGAATCACCGGGCAACTGAAGGGTTGTGCTCATCAAGGGTTCGCCCAATTCGTCGAGCAGGGATTGCAGAATGCGGTTATCCGGGACGCGCAAACCAATACTCTTACGCTTGGGATTTTGTAAGCGCCGGGGTACCTCGCGTGTAGCGGGTAATAAAAAAGTATAGGGTCCTGGCGTGAGATTTTTCATCAGCCGATAGGCTGTATCATCAACTTTGGCATAGGTGGCGATCTCGGACAAATCGCGGCAAACCAAAGTGAGATGATGGGCTTCATCGAGATCCCGGATGAAGCGAATACGATCTTGTGCCGCCCTGTCGCCAATGCGACATCCAATGGCATGACAGGAATCGGTTGGGTACACGACTACCGCGCCAGAACGCACAATATCAGCCGCCTGGCTAATCAGGCGAGCTTGCGGATTAACTGGATGAATTTCGAAATACTTGTTCATTGGAACGGGTAGGCTCGTAATAACCCAAAAGTTATTTATCATACCCAAATTCGGGCGGGCACGCCCGCTGAATATAAATCTGCTATAGTTATAAACTGGGCTTATTTATCAGATGGTTCATTGACTATGAAGCTTCTCTTCGATTTTTTTCCGGTTTTGCTGTTTTTCATTATTTATAAAATTTACAGCACCATTCCGCCAGATGTCATCCATGCCATCAATCCGCTCCTGCCCATGACCCTGCGGGCTGGCGACCCCAATGACGCCATTTTCCTAGCTACTGCCGTCGCCATTGTTGCCTCCTTTCTGCAGGTTGGTCTCCATTGGATACGTCAGCGGCGGTTCGAGATCATGCACCTCGTCTCGCTGGCGCTGATCACTCTGTTTGGTGGCGCTACCCTGATATTTCACAATCCGGAATTCATCAAGTGGAACCCAACAATACTCAATTGGCTGTTCGCAGCCGCTTTCCTCGGTAGTCAGTTTATTGGCAACAAACCTCTGATTGAACGGTTAATGTCTCATGCGATCAGTGTGCCTGCAAAAACCTGGAGAAAGCTGAACCTGGGTTGGATCGGATTCTTTCTGGTATCCGGAGCCCTGAATCTCTGGGTGGCTTATCAATTCAGCCAGGAAACCTGGGTCAACTTCAAGCTCTTTGGCCTGCTCGGACTGAGTATAGGATTCATTGTCGCCCAGGCGATCTACCTTGCCCGCTTCATGCAGGAAACCATACCTCAAGCTGATGAAGAAGGGTCGTGATGCTCTGCATCATCCTGGCCCACGACAAAATCCGACAGTCTGGAGAAGCGGCAGCAGGCCAGCTAAGCACCTGGTCAGATTACGTGCATTGCAGGATACCGGACGGCTGGTACTAGCGGGTCCTCTTCCCGCCATCGATAGCCTGGATCCCGGCTCCCGGATTTAGTAGTAATCTGATTACCGCCGAATTCAACCATCTCGCCGCCGCGTGGGAATGGGCAGAAGCTGATCCCTATCAGCGAGTCGGCGTGTATGCACAACTTGAGGCCTCTCCCTTCCATCAGGTTTTTCCCTGACTCTATTCACTGAACCGGAATGAATATCTGTTTCCGATAATAATGCAATTCCTCAATGGAATCACGAATATCATCCAGCGCCAGATGCTTTGATTCCTTGTTAAAATTTCTGACTATATCGGGATACCAGCGGCGAGCCAGCTCCTTGAGGGTGCTGACATCCAGATTGCGATAATGGAAATAGGCCTCAAGTCGAGGCATCAGGCGGGCTAGGAAACGGCGATCCTGGCAAATACTGTTCCCCGCCATAGGTGAAGCTCCGGCCGGAACGTAATTTTGCAAGAATACCAAGGTAGCTTTTTCAGCGGCTTCCTCGGTACAGGTGCTCACCCGGACTCGCTCCATCAACCCGGATCTCCCATGCTGTCGCTGATTCCAGGCATCCATTTCTGCCAGCACCGAGTCTGACTGATGAACGGCCAATGCCGGCCCTTCAGCCAGAATATTCAATTTTTTGTCGGTCACTATCGTGGCGATTTCTATAATGGCGTCATGTGCCGGATCGAGTCCTGTCATTTCCAGATCGATCCAAATCAGATTTTCGGGATCGGGATTCATTTACACTCCTTGATTCCAGCTTTACTCAGCTATATTTGCATGATTCAGGTCGGTTGGCCAAGCGTTATTGGATTTGATAATGACGAGATCTGCCCTGGATCAGGATATTTCATGCAGAACATTATTGATAGGGATAAAATCCCAATATTCTTGGATTAGTCAATCACATCATGCAAGCATTTACTATCACATTTCTAGTCGTACTGTTGACCACATTAGGGTTACGTCTATGGCTGGCGCAACGTCAGATCCATCATATCTGGAAACATCGTCATACTGTACCAACGCCACTTGCCCCATATATCCCCATCCCATCACATCAACGCGCCGCTGATTACAGCCTCGATAAAACCAAACTAAGTCAATGGGAAATTTTCTATGAAAGCCTTTTGCTCCTGGGCTGGACTCTAGGTGGTGGTCTGAACCTAGTTGACTCCGCTTGGCTTTCCCTCCATCTACCGGTCCTCTGGACCGGCGTTGCGGTTCTTCTGAGTGTTATGCTCATCATGGGAATACTTGATCTGCCCTTCGCGATCTGGAGAACATTCGTGATCGAATCCCACCACGGATTCAATCACACTACCCCTACCGTCTTTTGGAGCGATCTGATCAAGCAATCTTTTTTGCTCATCGTCATCGGTATGCCCTTCACACTGCTGATCCTCTGGCTGATGCAGGTTACCGGCAATCCATGGTGGTTATGGGTTTGGATGGTTTGGATATTATTTAGCCTGGGATTGACCTGGGCCTACCACCGCTTGATTGCCCCCTTGTTTAATCAATTTACCCCGCTCCGGGATCCCGATCTGCTGAGTCGCATCAACCACTTGCTTGATCGCGCCGGTTTCAGGTCAAATGGTATCTTCATTGTCGATGGCTCACGTCGATCCGGCCATGGCAATGCTTATTTCTCGGGTTTTGGTCGTAACAAGCGAATTGTTTTCTATGACACGCTTCTGGAAACGCTGAACCCTGAAGAAATTGAAGCCGTACTGGCGCACGAGCTCGGCCATTTCAAACATCGACATGTATTTAAGCGCCTGATCGTCATGACCGGTCTTAGCTTCGCCGGACTCACAGTATTGGGGTGGCTGATGCACCAAGAATGGTTTTATTCGGCGCTGGGAATACAGCATCCCTCTACCTGGATGGGATTGTTACTATTTCTGATCGCTCTGCCACCTTTTGTGTTTTTATCGACACCAGTTTTCAATTGGCGTTCGCGCCAGCAGGAATTCCAGGCAGATCTCTACGCCAGCGAACAGACAAGCGCCCTACTTCTGATTCATGCGCTTATTAAACTCTATCGGGACAACGCCAGCACCCTAACCCCCGACCCGCTATATTCCGCTTTTTACGACTCCCACCCTCCCGCAATCGAGCGCATCCAGCATTTAATGCGTTTGACGCAAGGAGATCAGGATCATCTCCTTGCAGCAGAAACATCGCCAATCCCTTCCCCCTGAGAAGGTGCCATTGAACTTTGAAGTAATAGAAATACAACTGGTCTGTTTACCTGGGCTGGCAAACTGGTGCTCAGAATCAGTTCATCAAACCATAGCTTTCGTTAATGCCGGTACTCGGGTCCCATATCATGGGGATTATCATCTGGAATTGCTGATGAGATATGATTCTTGCCGAGTATGCTACAGTACGCACCATATAGTTAGTGGCAGGTTATCTGAAAATAATTCCATCTGTGCCCACTTACTTGCATGAATAGCCTTTTATCATGACTGAAACCACCTGTATCGTGGCCCGCTTCAGTATCAATCTGGTTCTCCCGGATCGGTCAGGCCATCTGGTTAGAACTATCGCCCCTAGAAATCCAATCAAGGCCTATTCGATCGTTACTTCAAGCATTGCACGTACCAAAAAGAACCGAATTGTGCTATCCAACAAGCCATTGAAGAAAGCCGAGTCCATCCATAGCGCTTATGCAGCTACTTGTCACCGGCGGCAAAATGAGAGCCAACTCACATGATGATTCTTATCAGCCTGTTCCTCTCCCTCTCCCTGATATTTACCGGACTTGCCATTTTCGAGCTGTTCAAGCCCATTCGCCCTTCCCTCAAAAAAAATACCCGAGCATTGCGAAAATACGGATCACTAGCCATTCTTTGTTATGCTCTGATGGCTATCTTTCTAAGCATTCGGGTAATCGACCAACGAGGTTACGACCAACGAATCGAACAATTAACTAGCTTTTCCATACAGCTCACGAGCTATATGTCCCCTTGACAACTAACATCAACCCATCCTCGCATCAGCTCCCAAGCGAAGTAGAATCCGGAATCAGCCATTCCAGAGGACATATATTAATATTATAGGGAACCTCTAAAAACACACCTTGTCAATTTGCGCGTGTTGAGCTGTGCCTGTCTGCCACAGGCAAGGCCACACAGACAGGCGCTCTTTTTTTGTGCCCTATAAAACCCCGTGTTGACGACCCTTAATCAGTTCCTGTAGGCCTGCAGATGCCCCCTATTGGGGGCATCTGCAGGCCTATCTTTCCGGCATTTAGAACGCGGTCATCCCACACTTGCACCTACTCACCCCTCGTTTGAGGTTGCGCTAGGGGCTAGAGATACCGTGTCATAAAAGCATGGTGCGAGACGTATTCGAGGCTTAGAAGGCCCTGAACACACCCAGATTCACATAGGCGCGCTTGTAGGCGTAGAGACTGATGTTGGAGGTATGATGAATGTAGCCGATCATCAGGCGGGGTGAAAATTGCCAGAGTTGCCATTGGCGATCCTGAATATAGATCTGTGCACGCATATCCCTATCCTTGCGTTGGGTACCGAAAAACGGATCAATACCTTGATAGGACGATTTGCCGTATTGCATGCTTGCCCCGGTGATAAATCCATCCTTCAACTCATGTGAAATACGTATAAAAACAATGGGGTTAGTGAATGTAAAGGCCGTCGATTGCACCTTGGTGTAGGTATAGCTCAGTCCCCCTGACAGTTGGTTGACAACGCTGGGGGTGTATACCGCATACAGGGATGCGATCTGCTGCCAACCGTTCAGATAAGGATACCGGGTGTAGATGGTGTTGCGCCGCTCCAGGTCGAATTGCCAACCGAGGGTAGGTCGCTGTTGGTAGGTATCGAGCAGCCGAAACAGGGCGCCATGGTACAGGGGGCGTCTCTGGTAGCGATATTGATGCGCTCCGAGCTCCACCGACAACGTGTTGCGGCCCTGCTGCAGGCGTTTGCCGATGCTGGCCTGGAAATAGGCCTGATTCATGTTGTGGTGGGGATAATACCGGACCAGAGCCCCCAGTCTGGTGTACCAGGAAGGGTGGGATGGCCAGGGCAGGCGGGTATTTAGCGTCAGCATCAGGCCGTTGACCGCAGTGTTGGGGGCCGTTGTGTTCAATGTATAGTTGAGTCCACCGATATTGACCACCTTGGCGCTGGTCTGCTGGAGTGGATTACTGTCGCTGATCATCTCGATACCGACATTCAGCGTTGGTACCTGGTTGTCGATAATACCCAGGAAATGCGTGACATTGCGGCGTACCGCCACCGGTATATCAGTGGCCATGACCTGCTGGAAATTGTATTTGGCCCCCGCATAGTCCTTCAGCCTGAACAAGACGCGCGCCAACTCCAACCGGGGGCGGGGCAGGCGAGGGTTTCGTGCCAGCATCTGCCGGAACGCCTTGGCAGCAGAGATGAAATCCCCCCGTGCCTCATCGATCATGCCCGACAGGAACAGCACTTCGAGGGCGGGTACCGGGCGGTGACGAAGGGGTGCGAGTAGCGCCCGGGCCTGTGCCAGCTTGCCGGTCTGTAGCAAGCGATCAACCCGATGGATAATCCGGGTATCGACCGCTGCCGCAGTCAGTGATGTCGCCAGCGTTCCCGCTACTGCCGGATGCGCGCGCGCATCCGTTGCCTCTCCCGCCAAGGCCGGGTGCGGGAACATCATGCCGACGAGGCAGACATATCCTGCAAAACGCATACCAACTTTCCCATAAAAAACACCCACGGTGTACCGTGGGTGTTTTACTCGTCGTGTGATGCAGCTTATTGTGCTACACCGCCGAAGGCACCTGTCATGCTACCCGCAGAGCCGTTCAGCACATATGTGCCTCCCACTTCCGCTGGTGAACCTGCAGCGCTTAACGCGGTCGTAGTAGTTCCCGGGCCATAAAAACGTCCGGTGGCCTTACCCGACAGACCGGTAGCACTAATGGGGCCCGCAAAGTTGTTGCCGTTCACTGTCAGCGTTCCCGTCAGATTCAGTGACAGTTTCGATGTAGTCATTCCTGCCGCGTAGGGTGTCGTATTCGTGCCATAAGTGGTGACCGTGATGGTGCGCTTACCAAAGTCGGCTGTTGCACCCATGTAAGCCTCGGTCTGATACGCTTTAAAACCTGAGCTAATGTATTCCCCCGCTGCCACGCCCTTATAACTTGCCGTCCCAGTATTCGGCATTGCTGTAGTCGTCGGAATGCCAATCGAGAACCACCCCTCGGTCCTGGTAGTGTTATTTATCCAGTTGCCAAAGGTCTGGTAATTGAAGGCCATCGTTGGATCGCTACCGTCAGGCATCTGCATTATGGCAACATGGGCAACCTGGTTATTATTAATACCGGACAAATTATATCCTTGCACCTCCGGGAAGGAACTAGCACCAAAGGTCGGGCGGAGCGGGGCTGTTCCTGCTGCCACCAGCGTCTTCCCTGCCCCAGATGTGGCCTTAAAAGCAGTCACAGCACCTATGGAATCAGCCGTCATGACCGCCTTGGCACCAAGATCTACAGAGGTCATTGTCTGAGCAATCATGGGAAAGGTTGATGACGTGCCAGGTGTCCCGGTGATTGTCTGTGATGAAGTGGGGGATGTGGGGGATGTGGGGGATGTGGGGGATGTGGGGGATGTGGGGGATG
>CAZUKD010000035.1:0-14300 GCA_964620825.1 uncultured Ectothiorhodospiraceae bacterium | reverse complement strand
GTGATGAGGAGTATCTCAAGCTCAAAATTATTGCAGCATTCCTTCCGTAATTACCTGGAAATGCCAATATCAACCCACCCTTCCGCGTGGATCTAAAAGATATTACAACAGGTTGGCATCCTGCATGTAGATGAAAGTGGCATACGCACGGCAGGTTCTCTTATGTGAACTATTGCTCATCCTCGAAGAGGAAAAACAGCCATAAGTGGGCGAGATGATGGTATGGTTGCTGGACATACGCGATTTCATGCCGGCTCGAAAAAACAATCACGGTCTGCTTGGCGCCATTACCAACACCTATCAAAGCACGCCTATTATCCCCTCAGCATAATCGCCAGGATCAAGGGTGCTGAGTGATTACGTTGAATTTACCTATAGAATACGTGCGGAGTGAAAATCCACATGTATTCAAATGCCACCCCTCAGCCAGTTTATACGATATTTCCACCATCTGCCGCCAGAGCGTGTCGAGTACGGAGTTTGATAGGGTGGCATAGCAGAAAATCTAACGGATTGGATCAGTCAATCCGTTATGCTGCAAAGTTCCGGGCGACAAATTCCCAGTTGACAATATTCCAGAAGGCTTCAACATATTTAGGGCGCGCGTTACGGTAATCGATATAGTAGGCATGTTCCCAGATGTCGATCGTGAGGATCGGGGTCAAGCCATCGCGCAAGGGATTGTTGGCACCTACAGTATTGATGATCTCCAGATCACCGGAAGGCTTCCTGACCAGCCAAGTCCAGCCACAACCGAAATTACCAATCGCCGAAGCAGAAAACTTCTCCTTGAACCGCTCAAAGTCACCAAAAGTATTGCCGATGGCAGCCGCCAATGCGCCATCAGGCTGGCCGTCGCTAGTGGGGCTCAGGCAATCAAAATAGAAAGTATGATTCCAGATTTGTGCGCCGTTATTGAAGAGGCCGCCGGCCGGTGCCTTGCGGATGATATCCTCCAGCGTAGCCGATTCGAACTCGGTGCCTGGAATCAGCTTATTGATGTTGGTTACATAGGCTGCATGGTGCTTGTCATGATGATATCCCAGAGTTTCAGCAGAAATATGGGGTTCCAGTGCGTTTTTTTCATAGGGTAACGGGGGGAGTTCAAAAGCCATGGTTTCTTTCTCCATTTGTTTGGAAGTGAAGAATGATTGGGGCCGTAATTCATAACCTACTTTAGGTTGAATAACCTAGGCCAGTTGTTGTTGACATGCAATAATTTACAGCAAAAGAATTCGGATTGCTATTGAATTGGGCATCGAACGTTTCATGGTATTGCCTGATAGGCTGGTTGATGATAGAAATTGAGGGGGCGCAATGTGCGGAATAGCAGGTGAAGTGAGGCGAGACGGTCGCCCGGCAGAGCGATCAGTGATCAAGGCTATGCTGGCGCGATTGCAGCGCCGGGGCCCAGATCATGAAGGGTCTTTTTTTGATGGCCCCGCGGCCTTGGGACATCGACGCCTGGCCATCATTGATCCCTCTCCAGCCGCCAACCAGCCCATGCATGATGCACAAACTGGATTGACCCTGGTATTTAACGGCGCGATTTACAATTATCCCGAGCTGCGTCTGGAATTACAGCAATTGGGGCATCAATTCCATTCTCATGGTGATACTGAGGTCGTCTTGAGGGCTTATGCACAATGGGGTGAAGACTGTGTCGGGCGCTTTGTCGGCATGTTTGCTTTTGCCATTTGGGATACCCGGCATCGAATCCTCTTTCTGGCGCGCGATCGCCTGGGAATCAAGCCCCTTTATTACACTCAGACACACACACATTTTCGCTTTGCTTCCAATACTCAGGCCCTACTGGCCGCCGGTGGTGTGGATACGCAATTCGATCCTATTGGGCTGCATCATCATATGATGATGCATGCCGTCGTCCCGGCGCCACGCACCATTATCCGTGGTTTGCGCAAGTTGCCACCAGCTCATACGTTGACTGTAGACATAGATGGGCGGCTGCATTCCCAGCGTTATTGGACACTTGAAGCTCGTCGTCCTGTTAGGGCCCTGAATGAACGGGAATGGCAGGAAAGGATTCACGCTGCCCTGCGCGCTGCGGTGAAACGTCGTTTGGAAATAGCTGATGTTTCTGTGGGTGTGTTGTTATCCGGGGGTCTCGATTCAAGTTTGCTGGTGGCCTTGCTGGCCCAGTCAGGAGCACAAGATCTACAGACGTTTACTATCGGTTTCGAAGATCAGCCGGAGGAAAAGGGAAGCGAGTTTGAATTCTCGGATCCGGTGGCCGAACGTTATGCGACGAATCATCATAAGTTTAAGATTCCCAATAGGCAGGTACTCGCACGTTTGCCGGAAGCGATTGAACAAATGTCAGAACCCATGGTGGCGCAGGATGCGGTCGCCTTCTTCCTGCTATCCGAACAAGTTTCCCATTATGTCAAGGCGGTGCAATCCGGTCAGGGGGCTGATGAAGTGTTTGGAGGTTATTTTTGGTATCCACAGATGGCCGCAGCCAGTGGCCGACCAATTGACCGCTTCCGCCGCTTCTATTTCGATCATGATCAAGCCGAAAATCGGCACATCCTCATGCCGGAATATGTGACAGGTGACGTTACCTCAGTATTTGTCGAGGCGCATTTGTCAGAGCCAGGCGCGAATACCTTCATCGATGCGGTATTGCGTTTGGATGTGACGACCTTGGTCGTGGATGACCCGGTCAAGCGGATTGATAATATGACCATGGCTTGGGGTCTGGAGGCACGGGTTCCTTTTCTAGATCATGAACTAGTCGAGATAGCCGCAGCTATGCCGTCGGAATTCAAATTGGCGGGCGGCGGTAAGTATATGCTCAAGAAAATTGCGCGTGGGTTGATTCCGGATAGTGTGATCGATCGTCCCAAGGGATATTTTCCGGTACCCGCCTTGAAATACGTCCGCGGCGATGCTTATGCTTTTATGGCCGATGTACTGAATTCACGAGTGTGTCGTGAACGCGGATTGTATCGCCGTGAATATGTAGATGATCTGTTGGCACATCCGGAATCGGAGCGTGCTTTTACGGCTATCCAAGGCAACAAGCTCTGGCACCTGGCCTTGCTGGAGTTGTGGCTACAACGGCAAGTTGATGGCTATTGAGTCAGGTTAGCCAACGCATGCCTTCGCGTACCATGGGCTCAATCAGCCGTTGGACGCGTGGGGCTAGATTAAGCGGTTTGGTGCCCATGTTGGTGGCCATCCGGTAGGGATAGTATTGCTTGGCGAATGTGCGTAGTTCATGGGTGAAGTTGCGGTAGGTGGAGTGGCTGAATTCCCGGCCCGGATAACGAGACAGATAGGCGTGTTTGAAGGCGAAAAATGCATCTTCGCCATTGATTTCCCGTATACGGCTGATCAGTGTGCTCAGAATACGCCGGCGCGGAGGATGGTCGTGTGCGCTGAGGCGGCGGAAGTAGTTATAAAAATGCTTGTAATGGTAGGCTTCATCAGTCCGGATATTTCCGGTCAGATCCTTTAGCACTGGCTCCGGGCTCGCCTGGTTCAGCATGGTATACAGGGTACATGTGCCGGTTTCGACAATGCAGCGGGCCACCATTTCCAGGGTCCGGGTTGGGTTCAATAATTCGACCTTGCAAAACCGGCTGTAATCTGAGAAAAAATTCTGATAGCTATGGTCCCAGTCGAATTCCGGCCAAACTGCCGCCACATACTGACGCAAAGCCGCGCCGTGTTGTAATTCTTCATGCTGCCAGCGGGTCTCCAGCCATTGCTGAATTTCCGGTTCGCCAGTAAAGAGATCAATCAGATTCCGAGCGTACAAATCGGAGGTGATTTCTACAAAAGAGGCTGATGTCAGGATATAAAAATAAAAATCCTGATCAACAATCAAATTCCGCTGGATATCGGCGAAGGGAATGTCTTCCAGGGTCCAGCGGGGCTGGTAAGCATGGGATGTTTGGCCTTTACTGGGGTTTGGCATAAGACTCTCAGAGTTGATGATGCTAAATAGATAGATTATATCTAATATGGGGTAAAGGACCCGGAAAGCAATATAGAGGGCATCGTCTTGGGTAAGCGAAAAAAAATAGCCCGTCAGTTGGGGCGGGCATTGCTGGATCGGAATCTGGTGGTTAGTATGGCGGAATCTTGCACGGGTGGTTGGATTGCCAAGATGCTGACTGATGCACCTGGCAGTTCGGGCTGGTTTCAATGCGGATTCGTGGCCTATAGCAATAGGGCTAAACGCAATTTATTAGGGGTGTCGGAAGAGATCCTTACGCGCTATGGCGCGGTTAGTGCGGAATGTGTTCGTGCCATGGCCGAAGGCGCATTACAGGCCAGCTGCGCTGATCTTGCCGCCGCAGTTAGCGGTATTGCCGGACCGGGCGGTGGGAGCCTTGAGAAACCGGTTGGCACCGTATGGTTTGGGTTTGCCTGGTCTGGTCAGGAAACCACGGTCATCCGACACGGGTTCCCTGGTGATCGGAATGCTGTGCGTAGGGCTGCGATGGCTGTTGCCTTGACCGGTTTGCTCGACCGGGTACGCCGTGTACAAGCATGAGCCTGTCAGGCGATTATTCTTCGCCGCACTTCCCGATTTTCAGAGCCGGGTCGAATTGCGTGCCTACCAGCATGATTTACCCCTCAATACAGGGCGTCTAGTCCCACCGGAGAATTTGCACCTCACTTTGGTGTTCATCGGTAATGCAACCGAAGAGGCCATGAATTGCCTGGCATTGGCCGCTGGCCAAGTTGAGGCCAACCCTGTCCAGATGTGCTTGAACCAAGTGGGCGTGTTCGAACGCTCGCGCGTATTGTGGGTAGGATCGAAAAAATCTCCCCCAGCCTTGATTCGGATGGCTTTTGAGTTGGCTGAGCTGTTTCCGGATTGCCAATTACGGGTACCAAAATTTGGTTTTAAGCCACACATCACTCTGGCTCACAAGGTGCGTGGGCTGCCTGTGGATGCGGGATTACCTAACCTACAGTGGCGATCATGCGGGTTTTTCTTGTTGGAATCGCTGAATTCTCGGGTCGGGATTCAATATTGCACTTTGCAAACCTATGGGGAAACATGTTGTTTTGTTTTGCCGAGCCATGAAGTGTGAAATAATAAATTTATTCAATCGAATAATTTTCGGAGGCATCCATCGTGGATGATAATCGTAAAAAGGCGCTGGCTGCGGCATTGGGGCAGATCGAGAAGCAATTCGGCAAGGGTTCAGTCATGCGTATGGGTGATACATCAACCATGTGGGACATACCGGTTATTTCAACAGGCTCACTGGCGCTCGATGTGGCTTTGGGTATTGGTGGTTTGCCGCGTGGCCGCGTAGTCGAGATTTATGGGCCGGAATCCTCCGGCAAGACCACGCTGACCCTGGAAGTCATTGCGGAATGCCAGAAGCTTGGCGGTACTTGCGCGTTTATCGACGCAGAGCATGCCCTGGATTCGATTTACACCGAGAAATTGGGGGTACGAGTCGATGATCTGCTGGTTTCGCAACCGGATACTGGCGAACAGGCCCTCGAGATCGCCGATATGCTGGTACGTTCCGGGGCGGTAGATATAGTGGCCGTGGATTCAGTTGCCGCCTTGACACCCAAGGCTGAGATCGAAGGTGACATGGGAGATTCTCATGTCGGCCTGCAGGCACGACTGATGTCGCAGGCCTTGCGCAAGTTGACCGCAAATATCAAGCGTTCCAATACACTGGTAATTTTCATCAATCAGATCCGCATGAAGATCGGAGTGATGTTCGGGAATCCTGAAACGACTACGGGTGGGAATGCTTTGAAATTTTATGCCTCCGTGCGGCTGGATATCCGCCGTATTGGGGCGGTTAAGAAAGGTGATGAAATTATAGGTAATGAGACCCGGGTCAAAGTGGTCAAGAACAAACTAGCACCCCCGTTTCGTAAGGCCGAATTCGAAATTCTTTATGGTGAGGGAATATCTCGTGAGGGTGAACTGATTGAGTTGGGTGTTCGGGAAGGATTCGTTGACAAGGCAGGTGCCTGGTATAGCTATCAAGGCGAGCGTATTGGCCAGGGTAAGGATAATGTTCGCGCTTATCTGAAAGAACATCCGGAAATGGCTGCGGAAATCGAGCGCCAATTACGGGACAAGCTATTACCTGATCGCAACGAGAAAACTGAAGAATAGTCCGGGCAGATTTAAGATCCTGATTTAAACGGAGCTAACTGGATGGTGCGGCAGGAAATAACGGCTAAGGGAGTTGCTATTGCCTTATTAGCCAGACGCGAACATGCCCGACGCGAACTGAAAGCGAAACTTCATTTACGTGGGTTTTCCACTGTGGCTATCGAGGGGGCGCTAGATGAGCTCGAAGCTGAAGGATTGCTCAGTGAGATCCGTTATGTGAAAGCTTACGTGCATAGCCGAATTGAACGGGGCTATGGACCCAGGCGAATTCATCTGGAGCTGCGTCAGCGCAAGGTTGATGAAAAGGAGATTCAGCGGGTACTTGCAGAATATGCTGATCACTGGGAAGATGCCGCCCACACCTATTATCGACGACGTTTCGGGGAGAAACCTGCGGCTGATTTCAACGAACATATGAAGCGCTTGCGGCATATGCAGCAACGAGGCTTCGATATGGAAATCTTGCGTGGCTTGCCACTCTCGGATGAGAGGCCAGATGCCGCGCTTAGCTGATGATGATTGTTATTTATGAAAAGTGCAGAATTGCGCAGCCGATTTTTGAATTTTTTCCGGGAATACGGACATGAAATCGTACCATCGAGTTCGCTCGTTCCGGCCAATGATCCCACGCTGTTGTTTACTAACGCGGGAATGGTTCAGTTCAAGGATATTTTTCTGGGGCGGGAGCGGCGTGATTATTCCCGTGCTGCTTCCTCCCAGCGCTGTGTACGCGCCGGCGGCAAGCACAATGATCTGGAAAACGTCGGTTATACTGCACGTCACCACACATTTTTTGAAATGCTGGGCAACTTCAGCTTCGGCGACTATTTCAAGCGTGAGGCGATTGCCTTTGCCTGGGAATTCCTGACCGGGGAATTGCAGCTCCCGCCGGAACGATTGTGGGTGACGGTGTATGCCGGGGATGATGAGGCTACGAGGATTTGGCTGAAAGAAATTGGCGTGGATCCTATGCGATTTAGCCGGATCGGTGATAAGCCTGGTGGCAGGCGTTATGAAAGCGATAACTTCTGGACCATGGGAGATGTCGGGCCCTGCGGGCCCTGCACCGAGATTTTCTATGATCATGGCCCATCTATCCCTGGCGGACCACCCGGTTCTCCTGACGAGGATAGCGATCGTTATATCGAGATTTGGAATCTGGTTTTCATGCAATACGAGCGAGATCGGGAAGGTCGCCTTGCACCCCTGCCTCGCCCCTCGGTAGATACCGGCATGGGTCTGGAAAGGTTGGCGGCAGTTCTGCAGGGTGTACATAGCAATTACGAGATTGATCTCTTTCAGAACCTGATGCGGTCGATTGCCGACATCGCCGGTGTCGAGGATATGGGGAATCCGTCGCTGCGCGTCATCGCCGATCATATCCGCTCCTGCAGTTTTCTTATCATTGACGGGGTAGTGCCCTCCAATGAGGGGCGCGGGTACGTATTACGCCGAATTATTCGGCGAGCCGCTCGGCATGGGCATCGGATCGGTTTGCGAGAACCCTTTTTTTATCGGCTGGTGGGGCCGCTGATAGCAGAAATGGGCGCCGCTTACCCGGAATTGGCCACCACGCAGAAACATGTTGAGATGGTACTCCGTCAGGAAGAAGAACGTTTTGCGGAAACTCTCGAGCATGGGTTGCGCTTGCTGGAGCAGGCCGTGGAAGAATTATCGGGTAGGATTCTATCTGGAGACTTATTATTTCGCCTGTATGATACCTATGGCTTCCCTATTGATTTGACTGTTGATATTGCCCGTGAACAGGGGCTACAGGTCGACATGGATGGATTTGAGCGAGCCATGGCCGAGCAACGCGCCAGGGCGCGTGCGGCCAGTCGCTTCGATGCTGGTTATGGTCATAATCTCAAACTTGAACAAGGCAGCGAATTTACCGGATACGATTACCTGGAAGAGGAGGTTGAGGTGATCGGACTTTACCGTGAGAACCAATCCGTATCCCGACTTGAAGCCGGTGAAGAAGGATTGGTGGTTTTAAATCGAACACCATTCTATGCCGAAGCGGGCGGCCAGGTCGGCGATGCGGGAGAGTTGACCACGTCTGTGGGGAGTTTTCAGGTCATGGATACCCGCAAGTATGGTTCCACATCTGGGCATATTGGTCGGATGAGCCAAGGGAGGCTGACGTGCGGTGACCAGGCGAAAGCCCGGGTGGATGTCGAGCGCCGGCAGGCGGTCACGCGCAACCATTCAGCCACTCATCTGCTGCATGAGGCATTGCGCCGGATTTTGGGTGAGCATGTGGAGCAGAAGGGATCACGTGTATCGGCAGATCGTCTGCGATTCGATTTTTCACATCCCCAGCCGGTCACACGCACCGAAATACGTGGAATCGAACACCTCGTCAATACCCAGATTCGCACCAACACGCCGGTTCGAACGCGGATGATGTCCATTGAAGAGGCTCACCAAAGCGGTGCTCGCGCCCTGTTCGGGGAGAAGTACGGCGATCAGGTCAGAGTTCTCGATATTGGCTTTTCGACTGAACTTTGCGGAGGGACTCATGTGCAGCGCACCGGAGATATCAGTTTATTCAAAGTAATCGGTGAAAGTGGCGTTGCTGCCGGCATCCGACGAATCGAGGCGATCACGGGTGCAGTGGCCCTTGAATGGATCGAGACGCAGGAGGATCAGCTCCATGCTGTGGCGGAGCTGCTGAAAACCAGCCCTAAGGAAATCGAAAACAGATTGGTCCAGCTGTTGGAAGAATGCCGCCGGCTTGAACGCAGCCTGGAGCAGGTACAAGATCGGCTACTTTCCAGTACAGGGGATCAATTGGCGCAACAGGCCACAAGCATAGCCGGGATCAAGGTTCTTACTGCCCGTATCGACGGGATGGATGCTAAGGCGATGCGTGAAACCATAGATAGACTCAAGGATCGACTGGGGAAGGCCGCAATAGTGCTGGGTGGCGTGACGACTGGGGGTAAGGTGACTCTGATAGCCGGAGTGACCAAACCGGAGACCCGGCTGATCCGAGCGAGTGATCTGGTCAGTCAGGCAGCGCGACAGGTGGGCGGCAAAGGGGGTGGGCGGCCCGATATGGCTCAGGCCGGTGGGGGTAGCCCGGAAAAGATCGACCAGGCGCTCAAAGCGGTTTATCTGTGGGTGGAGGGGTGCCTGAAGGAAGGAGCGGGATGAATCAGCGTGGTAAACTCGGATCAATCTCGTTTGCACAACGTGGTGTGACTAGATTATGGCTCTGATTGTGCAGAAATATGGAGGCACATCGGTTGGTAATACCAATCGAATCCAGCAGGTCGCCCACAAGATCCGGAAGTTTCATAGCCAAGGCGGCCAACTTGTGATCGTGGTGTCTGCGATGGCTGGGGAAACTAATCGTTTGCTGGAGTTGGCCCGCTCGATTGATCCTCGCCCCCGTGGTCGGGAGCTCGATGTCCTGCTGGCCACCGGTGAACAGGTGACTATCGCCTTGCTGGTCATGGCGTTGCGCCGGTTGGGATGCGATGCACGCTCCTATACGGGTTCGCAAGTAGCCATTGTCACCGACGAGGCTTACAATAAGGCCAGAATTCGATCCATTGACCAGGAGAGAATTCGCAATGATTTGTCTCAAGGGATAATTGTAGTTGTCGCCGGTTTCCAGGGCGTTGATGGAAATGGTAATATCACGACGCTTGGTCGTGGCGGCTCGGATACTACGACAGTTGCTTTGGCGGCAGCGCTAAAGGCGGATGAATGTCAGATTTATACGGATGTAGATGGTGTTTACACCACGGATCCCCGGGTTGTCAGTGATGCACGCCGGCTAGACCGAATCACGTTCGAGGAGATGCTGGAAATGTCCAGCTTGGGTTCCCGGGTGTTGCAGATCCGTGCCGTTGAATTTGCCGGTAAATACAATGTTCCCTTGCGCGTACTGTCCACATTTGAAGAAGGGCCAGGTACGCTGATTACCTTTGAGGGTGAGAGAATGGAAGATGCCCTGATTTCCGGGATCGCCTTCAGTCACGATGAGGCGCAGATTACAGTATCCGGTGTTCCAGATCACCCTGGCGTGGCTTATGGCCTGATCGGCGCGGTATCCGGCCTGAATATAGAGGTCGATATGATCGTGCAAAATATCGGGGCAGATGGAACGACTGATTTTACCTTTACCGTTCAGAGAGCTGAATATGACCGGACGCTTGAAAGCGTGCGCGTAGCAGCCGCTGAATTGGGCGCGCGTGAAGTGCTGGGAAATCCGTGTATTGCCAAGGTGTCGCTTGTTGGCGTGGGTATGCGTTCTCATGCAGGAATTGCTGGCAAGATGTTCAAAGCTCTGGGTCAGGAAGGTATCAATATCCAGATGATTTCTACTTCTGAGGTCAAGATTTCTGTAGTGATAGAGGAGAAGTACCTGGAGCTTGCAGTGCGCGCCCTGCACGATGTGTTCAAGCTGGGGAAAACCAGACTATAAACAGAGTTACCTATTCGGTAGTGGTATATCCCGGGTAGCAGTCACGGAAAGGATTGATATTTTTAATTACAAAATAACTGAGCGGATAAAAAAGCAGGAGGCTTACGGTGTTGATTCTAACGCGTAGGGTAGGTGAGGTTTTGAGGATTGGCAATGATATTACCCTGACAGTATTGAGCGTGAAGGGTAACCAGGTTCGTTTGGGTATTGAGGCTCCGCAGAGTATCAGCGTCCACCGGGATGAGATCTATCAACGCATTCATTCCCATGATAGAGATGATACTGGATAGCTATAGGACCGAATACGCGGTGACACCTTGTTTCATGAGTAGTCCATGCTGCATACACCGGATAAACTACTTGAGATTCTTGCCCATTAATTTTATTTGGAGCTTTACTGATGACCGGATTGTCTCATTTACAGATTGAAACCGCACTCAAGGAAATCAAGGATCAATATCTGGAACAAGATATTGTTTCCGCTGGTGAGATCGCAGATATTCGGATAGAGGAGGGTCGAGTGGGTGTGGACTTGATTTTAGGCTACCCCGCCGCAGGGTATTTGCCAGAACTCGAACGGCAGATACGGGAGCGCCTGGAAAGCCTGCCTGGCGTTCGGAGCGTTGAGCTTAAGACGGAAACCCGCATCACGCCCCATACTGTACAGAAAAATATCAAGCTTCTAACTGGTATCAAGAATATCATCGCGGTGGCTTCCGGAAAAGGCGGGGTGGGCAAATCGACGATTGCAGTAAATCTGGCTTTGGCATTGGCCGTGGAAGGCGCTAGGGTTGGTATTCTTGATGCCGATATCTACGGCCCCAGCCAACCGCGCATGCTGGGAGTATCCGGTAAGCCAGAAACCAAGGACGGCAAGATGCTGGAACCTCTGGAAAACTATGGCATCAAGGTTATGTCGATTGGTTTCCTGATCGATGAGGAAACACCCATGATCTGGCGTGGTCCCATGGTAACCCAGGCGCTGGAGCAATTGCTCACCCAAACTCGCTGGGGTGAGCTAGACTACTTGGTTGTTGATTTACCGCCCGGAACAGGCGACATACAGTTAACTCTGGCACAAAAAATTCCGGTGAGTGGCGCAATAATTGTGACCACACCACAGGATATTGCGCTCCTGGATGCCCGCAAGGGGCTAAGAATGTTTGAAAAAGTCGAGGTATCCGTGCTGGGTATCGTGGAAAACATGAGCATTCACATCTGCTCGAATTGTGGACACGAAGAACACATTTTTGGTACTGGAGGCGGCCAACGGATGGCTGATGATTATCATGTGCCTTTTTTGGGTGCCTTGCCACTTGATCTCCATATTCGTGAGCAGGCCGACAGCGGCAAGCCCACGGTAGCGGCGGAGCCCGAGAGCCGGGTGGCGCAGATCTATCGGAACATTGCCCGGCATATGGCGGCAAGATTGGCCACCAAGGCTCGTGATTACAGTTCCAGGTTTCCGGACATCGTTATCCAGAACGATTGACCGATGACGATCAAATCCGATAAGTGGATACGGCGCATGGCGTTCGATCAAAAGATGATTGAGCCCTTCGAGTCGAATCAGGTCCGGGTACAAGGTGACCGGAGTATCGTGTCCTATGGCACCTCGAGCTATGGGTATGATGTGCGATGTGCTGATGAATTCAAAATTTTCACCAATATCAATTCCGCTATCGTCGATCCCAAGGGATTCGATGAGAATAGCTTTGTCGATGTGCGCTCCGATATATGCATCATTCCACCCAATTCGTTTGTCCTGGCACGTACGGTAGAATATTTCCGGATTCCCCGCAACGTGCTGACTATTTGCCTGGGCAAGTCGACCTATGCGCGTTGCGGAATCATCGTTAATGTAACGCCATTGGAACCGGAGTGGGAGGGGCATGTGACTCTGGAATTCTCCAATACCACCCCCTTGCCGGCAAAAATTTATGCCAATGAAGGCATTGCACAAATGTTATTTTTAGAATCGGACGAAGTCTGTGAAGTTTCCTATAAGGATCGCGGCGGAAAATATCAGGGGCAAACAGGGGTAACTTTACCTCATACCTGATAATTTCTTGAGTCAGTCCGAATTTGCGGGTCCAACGATGGAGTAGCTTTTGAGATTTGACCAGTTATTTTAACCTGAGAATACTTATCCACCTTATTCTGGTGAGGTAGGATAGATCGTTGATAATCCTACTGATAATGAACATTTTATTAGTAAACCCACCTTCCAAGCCCACCAGTAGCTGAGAAAGCTGAGAAATAAGGGCATGGAGAAATAAGGACACGGAAGGAGTTCTGATAGTGTGCAGTGACCAGACAACGTCACCATCAGGAGATTCCCTCATGTCCTTGCCTGTATCTAGCTATCAGGACACTGGTCATATCCTGTTTAAATGCTGTGGGCTTCAGCCTTCGCAAGATCAGTCATTGCTTAGGCGTCATCACCCCCGGCAGTTGTGAGCTGGAATGAAATGGTTTGCCATTCTCTTTGCTGATCCCTGTGCACCAGGCCATGTGGAACCGGTGAAAACATCCATAGTTTACTGTGTCAGTATTTCCCCAAGGGGAGTGACTTTAGAAAGGTGACAGACGAG
Organism: uncultured Ectothiorhodospiraceae bacterium; assembly: GCA_964620825.1. GTDB lineage: Bacteria > Pseudomonadota > Gammaproteobacteria > DSM-5130 > Acidihalobacteraceae > Acidihalobacter_A. The sequence continues at coordinate 1,135 of CAZUKD010000035.1, read as the reverse complement.
ACCCTTGCCGAAGCTGTACGAAAGATTAATCATCGCCCGGGAAAGTGCCTTGGCTATCGGACTCCTCACCGGGTCTTTAACTCAGTCAAAGGGGGTGTATGTAGGAGGTGAGTTTGCCTATATTCAGGTATGGCCGCAGCAATATTTGTCAGGGAACCCGGTAATTTTCCTGAGTAAGCAAATCAATGCCACATTCCAGTTCACTGATCCAACCGAGAAATCGATCAATCATTGCTTTACCTCGGAATGGCTGCCCATGCTGAGGCACAATCATCTCCACATCCAGATTCTTAACCATGCTGACCCATAGCCGGCAAACCCGGTTGGAAGCCATGTAGCGCTGATGGAAAGGTTTCATCCGGGGAATATGTGCATCGAAATCGGTTACCGGATCGGCAACCGTACCACCGCCCACTGATGCACCCATATCGCCGGAAAACAGGATCCGACTCACGGGATCAAAGAACTGGAAATTACCCACAGAGTGCAGAAAATGTGCGGGGATGGCTTGCAGGCGAATTTGCCCCAACAGAATCTCCATCCCTCGATCAGGAATCGATATGCAGCGCGTACCAATCTTATCACCCATATAACCTGGCAGCGAATGTGGTATGAAGCGCGCCCACAGCCGTGAGAATACAATGGTAGCGTTGGTGCGTGTCACCCAGCTCGGCAGAGATGCAATAACATCAGGATCCTGATGTGAGGCAAGCAGATATTTGAGGTTTTGCAACTTCACATACTTGCCAACCTCAATCGACAAAGCAGTGAAAGTCAGGTCTCCACCGGGATCGAGTAATGCCACTTCGCCATGATCGTCGATCAGAAACTGATTGGCTTGTATGCCTTGTCCCGGGACCAGATCACCAAACGCAAGGCAAACATGATAAGCATCCCGATAGAGTTCAATCACCTTAGCCATAAAGCACACCTCGAAAAGCTTGCAAAGAATTTTATTCAACTTGTGCACAGAATATACCACACGACTTAACCATTTAAGCTTCTTACTGGAGAGAACGCCCTCGCGCCCAAAATACTCAGTGACTTTATCTATATCGTCTGCGAGCGCATCGAGGAGATTAGGGTGCATTAACAATCAAAGCTATTTCGATTATAACTCATCAATAATTTGAAA
>CAZUKD010000034.1:0-15163 GCA_964620825.1 uncultured Ectothiorhodospiraceae bacterium | reverse complement strand
CGACAAGACGAAAAAACACCCAATTTGATGCGAAAGTGTCGAACTCGGGTGCGCCTGCTTTAAGGTGTCTTTTCCTCCATAATTCGCGCCCCTGAGTTTATCTTTGCTGATCGACTTCATGCCACCTGCGGCAAATCGGTTTCTCCATAAGCCTACTTTGTTGGGTGGAATATTGAGCCTTTGCGCAATATCCTGGTTCTCCAGCCCTTCGGCTGATAACGGGACTATTCTGGGACGCTCGGACAGCCTGATGGAGACTATTCTGCTATTTGTATTTTTCTCAAGTGTTTGCTTGTCTGAATCTGATAATGTGATTTTTGTCACCACTCTCATAACGCGATAACTCCGCCTTTCAGGAATAGTAGTATGATATCAAAGTGAAATTAATATATAGGAGTAGTTTAGGACGCTGAGGCAGACACTCTGGCGGAGCGCAAAATACGCTTTAGCCTCATTACCCTGGCGCTGGACAGACGGCCCAGGCCATCAAAGAAGTCTTGTTGCCATTCTCCAACCTGTCTATAGCAAGATCCGTGCGGTAACCTATGACAACGGTAATGCGTTCACTTCCCATAGGGTGATTGCAGAAAAGTGGGCCGTTGAGAGCTTCTTTGTGCACCCCTATCACTCATGGGAGTGAAGACTACGGGAACACCGATGGCCTCATTCAGCGGTACCTACCACCCCAAGAGACTGACTTCCAGTCGCTCACACAAGTAGGACATTCAGAAAATTATGGACAAGCTCAATAATTACCTTAGAAAATACCTCGGCTTTAAAGCACCGCATCGGGTATTTTTCGGAATTGAACCACCGGTTACGCTAGCCAGTTGAATCTGTGCGCCATTATAGTATTTTTGGTAGTCTATATTATACTGAAAGTGGCCGTTCCACTCTCAGAACGATTGGGTGAATTAGGTATCTGCATCGCCACGCGTATATGAGGTTTGTTGTTGATAGCGATTGCTGTTTAATCCATTTTAGTTGGCCTGAAAGGCCTTCTTCCGCATTTGATTGAGTGAGATTTCTTGCCGACTCAGATGTCAATATTCAAAGCGCGTAAGGCGTTGCTTTCTATGAATTCCCTTCGTGGCTCAACCTGATCTCCCATCAGAGTGGTAAATACTTCGTCAGCCACTATGGCATCCTCAATCTTCACCTGTAAGAGGCGTCGAGAATCTAGGTTCATGGTCGTTTCCCATAGCTGATCAGCATTCATTTCCCCTAGCCCCTTGTATCGCTGAATACTAACGCCTCGTTGGCCTTCATTAGAGAACCAATCCATGACTTCTGCGAAATCCCTGACTGGTATTGTTTTGTCACCGCGCTGAATATATGCACCTTCTTTCAGTAGCCCATCGAGACTTTTAGCCAATTCATTAATCGCGACAAAACCCTCAGATTCAAGGAAGCTCAATGGGATATGTTTTTCAAACTGAATTCCGTGTTGTTCATAGTTAATTGCGATCTTGTCTTCATTCCAATTGAATGAGCTGGAAAATTTGAGTAATCCCTTGTTGGCTAGACTGATGATCTGACGCAGCCAGGATTCCAAGGTACTCTGGTCGTGAATGCCGCCTTGCCAATAAATAAATTGCATTGCCTGCAAAATTTCTTCTGGATAGTGCCTGCGTAAACGTTGAATGATCCGATTGACAGCTTCATATTGGCCAACAAGATACTCCAGCGTTGCACCTTGCAATGGCGGTGCATCAGAATTGGTATGCAGTGCAGATGAATCCAGTGCATTCTGCAGTAAATAGGTGGTCAATTCTGATTCATCTTTAAGATACCGTTCTTGTTTCCCTTTTTTAACCCTATACAGAGGGGGTTGGGCGATGTAGATATGACCCCGCTCAACCAATTCCGGCATTTGACGGTAAAAGAAGGTGAGTAATAAAGTGCGAATATGTGAACCATCAACATCCGCGTCAGTCATGATGATTATCCGGTGATATCGTAGTTTGTCTGGATTGTATTCTTCCTTCCCAATTCCGCATCCCAAGGCGGTAATCAATGTACCAACTTCTACTGAGCTCAGCATTTTGTCGAATCGGGCTTTCTCTACGTTCAGTATTTTCCCTTTCAAGGGTAGAATAGCTTGAATTCTGCGATCACGGCCCTGTTTAGCAGAGCCACCAGCAGAATCACCTTCTACGAGAAATAATTCCGAAAGTGCAGGGTCCTTTTCTTGGCAGTCAGCCAGCTTGCCTGGTAGGCCTGCTACATCTAAGGCACCTTTTCTCCGGGTAATTTCTCGAGCTTTCCTGGCCGCCTCACGGGCCTTTGCGGCATCCAAGATCTTGCCAACAATAGCTTTGGCATCATTGGGATTTTCCAATAGGTAAGATTGGAAATGCTCTGACATGGCCGATTCAACGGCACCTTTGATTTCGGATGAAACTAATTTTTCCTTAGTCTGGGAAGAGAATTTTGGATCCGGCGCTTTCACAGAAATGATGCCGGTCAAGCCTTCCCTCGCGTCTTCGCCACTAATATTAATCTTGTGTTTCTTTGCGACACCTTCGCTCTCGATATACTGGTTTAGCGTTCGTGTGAGGGCCGATCTAAATCCAGCCAGATGAGTGCCCCCATCCTTTTGGGGAATGTTATTGGTATAACACAGAATCGATTCTTGGTAGCCCTCATTCCATTGCAGGGCAATTTCAATCAATATCCCATCTCTCTCGCTGCTGAAATGAAATTGATTAGGGTGAGCCAGGCCCTTGTTCTTGTTCAAATGATCAACGAATGTCTTGATTCCTCCTTCATACTGGAAGGTATCCTGCCGCTCATCCCGTCCATCATAGAGCTCAATCTTGACCCCCGAATTTAGGAATGAAAGCTCTCGCAATCTCTTGGCTACTAGATTGTAATTGAAATTAATATGCGTAAATATAGTGCTGCTCGGTTTAAAGTGGATATGGGTTCCACCCTTGTTGGTTTCGCCAACCGGCTTAATGGGGGCTGCTGGCTCACCAAGCCGATATTCCTGAAACCACTCCTTTCCGTCACGATAAATGGTTAAGAGTAGCCACTCCGAAAGCGCGTTGACCACTGAGACGCCGACACCATGAAGTCCTCCTGATACCTTGTAGGAATCACTATCAAACTTACCGCCAGCATGCAGGATAGTCATGATAACTTCGGCGGCAGATTTACCTTCTTCCTGGTGTATGTCGACCGGTATTCCCCTGCCATTATCTTCAACCGAAACTGAACTATCAGCAAATAGGCGAATCTTAATGGATTCACAGAAACCAGCTAAAGCCTCGTCGACTGAGTTATCAACCACTTCGAATATCATGTGATGCAGGCCGGTACCATCATCGGTATCTCCGATGTACATACCAGGCCTTTTGCGAACCGCATCCAGGCCACGCAATACCTTAATATTCGATGAATTGTAATTCGAGCTACTTTCCTTCATAAGTCATTATACTCATTTTAAATTCTGGAATTATACCACCAAGATGCCCTCTATGATGTTTCACGTGAAACATCATAGAGGGCATCTTGGTGGTTATTGAGATCATGAATATTTATTTTTAAAGCGGTTCGATAAAGCGAGAGTGAGGGCCCGGATCAAGACGGCAGGCGCAGGTGGGCAGCCCAGAATTTTAATATCGACAGGGATGATATTTTCAACTTTGCCGCAAGTCGCGTAGGAAACACCAAACTCGCCTCCACTACAGGCACAGTCTCCAAAGGCGATAACGAATTTAGGTGTGGGCATGGCGCGCCAACTTCGTCGTAGCGGGGCTTCCATATGGCGGGAAACGGGGCCGGTGACGAGTAAAGCATCGGCATGGCGGGGTGAAGCAACAAAGTTTATACCAAATCGTTCGATGTCATAGTAAGGATTAGTGAGAGCGCTAATTTCAAGCTCGCAACCGTTGCAGGAACCAGCATCTACCAAACGAAGATTTAAACTATGCTTAAATTGGGAATTAATGGTTCTTCTTAATTCGAAACCAAGCTGTTCAAGCTGACTGTTATCGGATAAATCCGTTTCTGTCTGGATGCCCGTGCGAAGGACCTGGCTCAAGATTCGCCACATTACAGATCTACTCCCGAATAAGAACCGTTAATCGATTTATTGCAAACTGGGAAATCGGGGATGATATTGCCATGAATAAGCCTTTCTAGCGCTGGCCAGAGAAACCAACTAGGATCACGGGGAAAATATCGAGCTATTTTTCCTTGTTGGTCGAAGCGTATAAAAGCGAGTACTTCTCCTCGCCAACCTTCAATCAAACCAAGACCCTGGGCATATTTCGGCGGAGGTAGCAAACGGATGGCTGGATCGCCATCTGGAAGGGATTGGAGCAAATGATCCATGAGGAGCAAGCTATCCGGTAATTCTGCCATACGAATGCGCACGCGGGCAGAAACATCACCTTCAGGTAAGACGTTAACCGGAGTCTTCAGTTGATCATAGGGGCCATAAGGAGAATCACGACGTAAGTCGATATCCTGACCGCTGGCTTTGCCGACATAGCCGATGCAACCAAGATCCTGCGCATTTTCGATGGTTAGAATACCCGTGCCCACCAGGCGATCTTCCAAGCCGGCATGATCATTGAGAATATCAAATAGAGTTTGAAGTTCCCGGCGCAGCTTTTTATGCTCGGTGAGTAAAGTGCTAATTTGCTGGATATTTACATCAAAACTAACGCCGCCTGGTATGACTGAGTCCATCAGCAATCGGTGGCCAAAAAATTCCAAATTTCTTCTTTGCCAGGTTTCCCGGAGGCGGGAAAATTGAAGATGGGCAAAGGCGAACCCTACATCGCTGCAGATAGCACCGATATCTCCCAGATGATTAGCTACGCGCTCACGTTCAGCGAGCAGACCACGCAGAAAAATAGCACGTCTGGTAATTTTGGTAGACGTTGCCCGCTCCATAGCTTGGCAGGCTGCCCACGCATGAGATACGGCGCTATCCCCTGAGATGCGGCTGGCCAAACGAGCCAAACCTGCTGCATCGCGCCCTACTGCAAGCTTTTCTATGCCTTTGTGAGCATATCCTAGACGCTCTTCCAGCTTGAGTACAGGCTCCCCAGCGACATGAAAACGGAAATGGCCAGGTTCAATAATGCCAGCATGAACCGGACCAACGGGTACTTGAATAATCCCGCTCCCGTTAATTTGTTCAAATGGATAGTCGCTGTCTGCAGGGGTGCGCCTAGCTTGCAGGATGGTATCTGCCCTTGATTCTCGCAGAGGAAACCAGTCATCTGGCCAAGCTTGATGACGAGTCCAGCGCCTTGGATCCGGATGATTGGCAAAGTTAACACCAAACAAGTCGTGAGCATGCCTTTCCATGCGATTAGCGGCTGGGAAGGCGATAGCCTGGGTGGTAAAATTCGGTAAATTAAGTGGCGTTTGGGTGCTCAGCAGTAAATACGAGCCCGATTGCGTAAATAGGGAATAGGCGCACCAATGATTGGGTAACAGATCGATCCACACACCGCACCAACGTGCTCCCAGAGCTTTTGCTTCCACGGCAGCCCATCCCCATGCTTCAGCAGGGATGGCGAAATGATTAGCCGGCAGGAGGGGGGATTCAAGCGCCACCTTGATATTACTTTTTTGCAGGCGCACAAAGAAAGTTTCCTGCCATGGGGGTAAATTCATGCCGTACCAGCTCCGGTGATAAGGGCCCCGGCTTTGCTAAGCCAATGGACGAGTACTTCTGGCATAGCCAGCCCCAGCCAGACCAGCAGAAACAATTGGATGAAGACAGGCCAAAGATTGACGTTAATGGGTGCGGTGATTTCTGGGGCCGAACCGTAGAGCATGGGCTGCATATGGCGTAGCAATCCGCTAAAGGCAAGGACAAGGGCGGGAATCAAAATAATCAAAAATCCTGACTGACCTTTCAGTGAGGCTATCAACAGCATGATCTCACTGGTAAAAATACCAAATGGAGGGAATCCAGCCAGGGCGGCTGCGAGTAAAGCGAAGGTCCAGCCGATACGGGGTTGGGTACGAATCAAGCCGCGTATATGTGCGATAGATTGGGTGCCAGCCATTCGAGTGACATGACCTACGATATGAAAAATGGCGGATTTGGTCAAAGAATGAGCGATCATATAGGCTAAGGCGGCGATCGTTGCCATAGAACCGCCGAGGCCAAAGCCAAAAGTGATCAGCCCCATGTGCTCGATTGACGAGTAGCTGAACAGGCGTTTTATATCTGATTGACGTTGCAAAGAAAAGGCAGCCACAATGAGAGACCCCAGGCCAAAACCAATCAACAGGTAACCGGGCATATTCGCTCCGGTGGTACCCATGAGGGCACCATCGACCAACATTTTAATCCGCAAGACGGCATACAGAGCGACATTAAGCAATAAGCCTGAGAGTAAAGCAGATATGGGTGTTGGTCCTTCTGAGTGGGCATCAGGCAGCCATTCGTGCATCGGCACCAGCCCTACTTTGGTTCCGTACCCAACCAGCACGAAAACGAAGGCCAGACTCATGACCGTCGGTTGCAATGCCTGACGGTGGTTATACAGGTTTTTCCAGTTCAGCCCCTGGGCCGTATCGGGTAAAGCGTGGAGAGCGGCGTAGTAAACCAGAATCGTGCCAAATAGTGCCAGCGCGATTCCGACACTACAGAGAATGAAGTATTTCCACGCAGCTGCTAAAGCCTCTGGGGTGCGATAGAGAGATACCAGTAAAACGGTGCTCAAGGTACAGCCTTCCACAGCCACCCAAAGAATCCCCAGATTGGCTGTGGATAGAGCCAGCAACATGGTAAACAGGAAGGCCTGAAATAAGGCGTGGTACATGCGCATACCATGCACACCTCGCGCACCGGCCAAGCGAGTATGCAGCATATGCTGCATATATCCTCGAGAGAAAATAGCCGTGCTAAAACCAACCAGGGTATTTAATACCAGCAGCGGTAGATTAAGGGCATCGATTCTTAACCCGGCTGTGGAAAATGAAGGTACCTGCGCATGGGCAAAGTTCCAGGCTAGCCAAAGTGACGCGCAGAAAGAGACTCCAGCCAGCGCAGAATTCATCCAGCCGGCAAGATCGGTGTGCCGGATCATCGGCAAGAGGAAGACGCCGGCAAGTGGCGTGTAAACAGTCAATACTAATGGCCAAAAGCTGATCATGATCCTGGTTTTCGAGTTTCATCCAGACGATTCAATTGATCAATATCCGCCAGCCCACTTTCTGGCTCAAGTTCAAGAAAAAATACGCCGAATAGGACCATAGCAATCAAAACGTCGAATGCAATTCCCAGCTCAACCACCAGTGGCATGCCGTTGGTGGCGCTGACAGCGGCCAGAAACAATCCATTTTCCATCGACATAAACCCACGTACCTGGGAAACAGCATGATGGCGCACTACCATCATGAAAAATCCCAATAATACGACAGCAAGACTGATACCCAGAATCTTGCGGGTGAAGGTTAAACTTTGCTGTATGATTGGCAATACCAGCCAATAAGAAAATATGACTAAGGCAACAGCTAGTGCTGTCACTAGGATCGGGTGCCCCAAGGCGTCACGGTGTTGTCGCAGATCCAGCTGACGCACCAACCGATGTAACAGCCAAGGAATCAGGATCGCCTTGAGCAGTAAGGTCAGTGAGGCGGAAACATACAGTGCCGGGTCATGTTCCGCCGTCGCTATCAGGGTGGTGGTGGCGGCTACCAGCGCTCCCTGCCAGGCGAAAGCGTGAATGGCGGGCACCATGCGCAATTGCGCCAGCTGCGCAAAGGAGGTGAGTAGCACCAAAGCCGCTAAGGCCAGGACGGCGGAATGAAGTAATTCAATATTCATGACCCGGTCTCGAGAATAACGTGACTGATCAGGCCAAGCAATGCGAGTAGAAAGGTCAGACTCAAAAATACTGGAGTATGGAATAGACGCATTTTGGTCAGCACGGTTTCGCTCACAGCCAGGCAACAGCCGAGGATGAGGATCTTGATGAGGATCGCGGCAAAGCCAAAGAGCAGGGTAAGTGGATGATCCACGGTGGCGATTCCCCAGGGAAAGAACACATTGGCGATAAGTGCCCCATAAAGCAGCAACCTCAGTTGAGCAGCCCATTCGAGCAAAGCTAAATGCCGTCCGGAATATTCCAGGATCATGGCTTCATGAATCATGGTTACTTCCAGATGCGTGCTGGGGTTGTCAACTGGAATACGCCCGCATTCGGCGACGGAGATTAGCAGTAGGCCGCCCAGGGCAAAAAGCATGGAAGGCAGCAAAAGAAGTGGGGCGGAAAGCTGGTGATCGATAATCGTGACTAGATTGGTGCTGTGAGCCGAGATAGCGAGAGTAAACACTACCATCAGCAAGGCTGGTTCGGCAAATACGGAGATTAACATTTCCCGACTGGCGCCCATGCCGCCAAAAGCGGTTCCAACGTCCATCCCGGCCAGTGCTAGAAAAAAACGCGCCAAGCCAAGCAGGCCAGCAATAACGATAACATCTGCGATATCTGCAGTTGGCAGATTGGTAGCCAGCAAAGGAACTGCCGCTGCAGCCAGCCAGGTGGCGATAAAAACGATATAAGGCGTGATTCGAAAAAGCGGCGAGGCCGTATGTGCTATGCGGCTTTCCTTGCGCATTAGCTTATAGAGATTACGGCCCGGCTGTAATATCGAGGCTCCACACCGATTTTGTAGGAGAGCCTTGAACTTGCGAATCCATCCTGTCAACAGCGGAGCCAGCAAAAGATAGCAAAATGCCTGGATGACAGCCAATCCATAACCGGTGGCATTCATAACGAGATGATTCCCAGCAGGACGAGCAGAGTGGCCAGGGTTCTGGCAAGATAGGCGCGCAGATTACCGGCCTGTATGCGGGCGATCTGGCGTGACAGATAGTTGATCCATTTGGGTAGTGGCCGATAACAGGCGGTCCAGATTGGATCCTCTACCTGAATATAATATCGAGGTGGTTTGCCATCTGGCATGTCAATGCCCTCGTTGATCCGCAGTAAAGACGCGAAAACTCGACGCAGTGGCTGCGTGAATGCCACGGCGGTATATTGCATGCGCGATGTCGGTGGAGCAAAACCGCAATCCCAGGCATCGCAGCGGCGAACACGCCGAACTGCTTTGCGCCGCAACAAGAGAGCGGTAATTGCTGTCATCAAGATGAGCGCGGCCAAGACTGCGGGCGCACTGTAACTCGCGGTTTGAGGAGATATCGGCGTTAACCACAACCAGCCATAGATGTCTGTCTGGTGCAACTCACTTCCCAGCAAGTCTTGCGGAATAGCCTCCAATACGGAAAGAATCCAGGTTGGAAAGATGCCGGCTAATAGACATAAGATCGCGAGCCAGGCTTGTCCTAAACGCATACGGACTGAAGCCGGACGGGCTCGGCGGACATGGCGGCTGCGAGAGCGCCCGAGAAAGGCAATCCCATAAGTTTTTACAAAAGTAGCGGCGGCAAGCGCGGCACTCATGGCCAGAACTGCAGCAACCAGTGGAATCAAGGTGCGCAAGACGCCATTAGTTAGCTGCCAGGATTGGAGCGCAGCCTGGAAGGTAAGCCATTCGGAAACGAAACCGTTGAGTGGCGGCAAACCTGAGATGGCGAGGCTACCAACAAGGAAAAACCACCCGGTCGCGGGCATACGGCGCAACAATCCGCCCATCTGATCCAGATTGCGCTCATGGGTACTATGCAGGATAGCCCCGGCGCCGAGAAACAACAGACCCTTGAATAAGGTATGGTTCAATGTGTGATAAAGTGCGGCAAGTAATGCCAAGACACCTAACAGACGATGGCCACTACCAAAGAAAACCATCGACAAGCCTAGCCCAATGAAAATAATGCCAATATTCTCCACCGATGAATAGGCTAGCAATCTTTTCAGATCAGTCTCCATTAGGGCGAGCAAAACTCCAATCAAGGCGGAGGTGCAGCCAGCCACCAGAACCGCCACACCCCATTGCCAATGCCAGGGTCCCAGCAAATCAAAGACAAGGCGCAGAAACCCATAGACAGCCACTTTGAGCATTACTCCGGACATCAGTGCAGAAATATGTGAGGGTGCAGCCGGGTGGGCCTCGGGTAACCAGACATGTAGGGGTACCAGGCCAGCTTTCATGCCAAATCCCAGCAGAGCGAGTGAGAAAGCGACGCTACTCCATAACAAAGGTAAATGAGCATGGCGGAGAGCCTCAAAGCCAGAGCCCCCGCCGGATACTGACAGAATCCCAAAGGAAAAGAGGATACAGAGGCCGCTAATCTGCCCCATGACCAAGTATAGAAATGCAGCGCGGCGATTAGCGGGTCTTTCGTGTTGAAAGGCGACGAGGGAATAACTCGCCAGCGTCATCAGCTCCCACCCAAGCATGAACAGGAAAATATCATTAGCCATCACGGTCAGTAACATTCCGAATATAAACAGACCAGAAAAGAAACCCAACGTGGCCGGTGAATCGCGTCCATTATCAAATTCACGCACATAGTCGATGCCATAAATCCCAACCGGGAAGCTCAAGGTCCCGATCAAGGTTAGGAAAAATCCAGACAGGGCATCGATACGCAGTGTTCCTGAATCTCCCGGAAAGCCAAGAGGCAAGGTCAAGGTGGTGACCTCCTGGCTCAGGAGCGCATCCAGACCACAAGCCATGCTGGCTAGGCCAGCTAGTGAGAATAACGGCAGCGCCAACCAACGAAGAGCGGCACCCCGCCTGCCATAGGTAAACAGGGCAGAGCATGCCGATGCCAGAGACAAGCCCAGTGATAACCATGCAAGTAAAGCAATAACGGGCATGAGATAGGCTCGGGATTTCGCAGATCAGTCGGTAGTCGCCTTGAGGCGGACTCCACGCCCGTCAGCTGGGCTTGGAGTCCCTTCGGCAATAATTTCCACACCGAGCATATCCAGCGTTTCTACCACCCGCATTAGAGAATCAATTTGGCCGCGGATAATTTCTCGTGAGCGTTCCATGCGCTGGATTGTGGGCAGCGACAACCGTGCTGCTTCGGCTAGCTCTTTCTGACTGATACCCAGCAAGGCGCGGGCGGCGCGTAATTGAGACGCAGTAAGCATACGAAGTCCCCGAATAGAAATATATATTAGTCTAATACTGAAAGCATGAAAAGTCAAGTATTATTGGTAACTAGGTATTGTTAAACAGTAATTAATAATGTTTTATACATCATTCTGGTACCCCGTAGAGTAGTACCTTTTGCTGCTTACTTCAGTTCCAAACTGTACTCTACCGTGAAAGGGGCATGATCAGAGAAATGCTGCGCACGATAAATCTCAGTTTTCCGGACTTTGCCTGCCAGACCCGGGGTAACCACCTGATAATCAATACGCCATCCAACATTCTTTTCCCATGCTCTGCCCCGGTTGGACCACCAAGTATATTGCTCGGGTTCTTGCGGTAATTGGCGGAAAGCATCGACATAGCCCAGCTCTCTGAAAATATGATCTAACCAGGCACGCTCTTCCGGCAGGCAGCCTGAGCGCTTCTGGTTAGCACTCCAATTCCTGATATCCGCTTTGGTATGCACGATATTCCAGTCACCACATAGGATATATTCACGGCCGTTACGCCTAAATTTAGCCAAACATTCGTAAAGGCAATCCATGAGTCGGAACTTGACGGTTTGTCGTTTCTCCCCCGAGGAGCCGGATGGCAGATACAGTGAAACAAGACTTAGATTGTCGTAGCATACTTCCAGCCACCGCGCCTCGGTTTCAAATTCTGGGCATCTTGGGTGATATAAGTGAGAGTTAAGGTGGTCCGGTTCCGTACGGGAGTAAATGGCAATACCGGAATAACCCTTTTTTTCTGCGTCGACATAAAAAGCCTGCCAACCCTCGGGCCAAAATATAGGGTCATCCAGTTGCGCGGCATGCACCCTAGTTTCCTGGATGCAAAGCACATCGATGTGCTGAGTTAAAAACCAATCAAAAAAACCCTTGCGGGCCGCTGAACGAATGCCATTGGCATTAAGAGTCATGATTCGCATTGATACTTCACTCTTTACCTGGATGTATTTTAAGGGAGATTGGGTCGCCAGTTTTGGCCAGCCTTTGCCTGGATCCTCGGATTGCGAGAATCTAATAATGTGCAATGCCACAAAGTTGAACTCAGGTGGGGTTTGATTTCTTCTTCTGAAGCAAAAATTTGGGTGTTGCCGTGTAGAGTAATGATAAATGGGGTATGGTTTCTACTGGTTGATTTGCCTCTAATCACTAAGGTTAAGAAACCCCCGATTAATCCACAATGGAGATGAATAGCCGTTTGGTTTCGTCTCAGTATTCAAAGCTGCACTCCAAAATGGGCTGTTACATTATTTTTCAGCGCCACAGATGCTGCTTTTAGCCTCCACAGTGCACTGCGGAGGTACCTATCCTGCATGATGCCTGTCAACCGTCGATATGCTAGATAGAGATTGGTCAACGCACAGGTTGCAAAGAGCCGATTGGCGCTCTCTCCAAACCCCGGTAGTACACCCTGGTGAAACCGAACAGGCGCTTGAGACCGGGAAGGAGTATTCCACCTTGGTCTGCATCCTGGACCCGGTTCGGTTCGTCCTGCACTGCTCTTTGCTCAAGGGTTAGTTATGAAACTCTTCCAGTGCTGCAGGAAATAAATACGCAGTATCTGCTCCACACCAATCGGGGAATATCCCGCACTCTCGCCCCGGGGTAGCGGCTCGATCACCCCGCACAGTGCAGACCACAGAATAATGCGCTCCATCTCGGTAAGAAAACGTGTGTGGCGCACACGCCTGCGGTACTTCTAGAAGCCGTCCTTGGCGAAACTCTATTAACGCAACGTGGTGCACTCTGTGCAGCTTGAATCAAGTAGACGTATTATCTCAAATATGGGAATAAATTAGAGTTTCCTTAGGTCAGATGGGTATTATCGGCCTGTTTCTATTTATGATGGAGCTATCAAGCTGACAATACCGGCAAAGGCTTAATCGGGAAGAGGATAAGGGGTTAGAAACAGTGGCATGAAAAAAATTCTGATTATTCGGCGAGACAATATTGGTGATCTCATTTGTACCACACCAATGATTAAACTGATAAGGAGGCGTTATCCCGATGCCCAGATCGATCTACTAGTAAATAGCTACAACGCGCCGGTATTGGAAAATAATCCGGATATTTCTTCTACCTTTATCTACACCAAGGGAAAACACAGGCAAGCAGGTCAGTTGTTGTTTGCAGTTTATTGGAATAAGGTTGTTTTGTTATGGAAGCTTTGGCGTAATCAATATGATTTAGCCGTGCTACCATCTGGCAGCTATAATCCAAGAGGCATAGGTTATGCCCACCTTATTGGTGCGAAAAATCTTTTAGGTTATAAAGGTGTTAAACCAGACCATCGGTTAAATCTGCCGGTGAAGCCTGATGTTCAGGCACAAAAGCATGAGGTAGAGCTTTGTTGTGATCTTTTAAAGGAATTAGGAATTAAAGATCAGGCTCCAGGTTTGGCTTTGTATGTAACGGATAAAGAGCGGGATGAGTTCGAAACCTTACAACAGCTTAATGCTGGGCACATAGAAAGAGGGTTTATTGGTGTTCATATCAGCGCTAGAAAACCAAGCAATCGCTGGTTAGCGGCCTATTACATTGAATTGATTCGTCGTTTGTGGGATAAGGAAAAAAGACCTATTGCCCTGTTTTGGTCTCCAGGTGAGGAAGATCATCCCCAGCACCCCGGTGATGACGCCTTGGCTCTGCGTATTAATAGAGCCTGTAAAGATATTGAATTGATTCCCATGCCAACGATAACATTGAGAGAATTGATTGTCGGTTTATCTTTTTGCGATAAAGTATTTTGCAGTGATGGTGGTGCCATGCATATCGCAGCAGGTTTAGGTAAGCCTGTTATTTGTTTGTTTGGGGATTCTGATGCCACCCGTTGGCGACCATGGGGGGTACCATATAAAGTATTACAGTCGGAAACACGGCGAGCTTCTGATATAACGCCTTACCAGGTAATGGCAGCATTTAATAAACTGATAGAACCCAACAGAATCCCTTTAAAGGCAGGCAAAATATGATGACCTCTGACAAGTCAGAATTGAAGGAACGCGAACGTAATACTTGGAGATCTGCTGCCGAAGGCTGGCGTCGGCGTGATGAACTGTTGCGAAAGGTGCGGCACCTGTCACCAAACGTATGCTTGAACTATCCAGGATATCCCTCGGTTCCCGCCTACTTGATATTGCCTCTGGCACGGGAGAGCCTGCAATATCAGCGGCACAAATTGTTGGTGAATCCGGCAGGGTCATTGGCACCGATCTGACTGAAGAAATGCTCGCCGTTGCTCGTGAAAAAATCCTGAGAATGGGGTTGGGTAATATTGAGTTCCACTGTATCGATGCTGAAACACTGGATTTTGCAGTGGGCTCGTTTGATGCAGCAACCATCCGCTGGGGACTGATGTTTATGTCAGAGCCGCAGACTTGCCTCACCGCTATCTATAAAGCACTGAAGCCAGATGGGTGTATCAGCCTGGCCTGCTGGTCAGCACCAGAGAAAAACCCGTTTGTAACTATACTCATGAAAACATTAAGCAAGTACATAGACATCCCTACTCCACCTTCTGGCGCTCCCGGCATTTTTGCTTTCGCGGATCCGGAACGTTTGCACAATGTTCTTGTATCAGCAGGCTTCAGGAATATCGCGTTGGAAGAGGTGGCAATCGATGTTATTGAAGTTGATAATGGCCGCGCTTATTGGGAGACAATATCAGATTTGGCTGCACCGGTTATGGCGCTCGTCAAACAACTGGATGAATCGGTTCGTTCGAACTATGCCGATGAGGTAATCAGGACTGCGGATGCATTGAAGCAGGGAGAAACCCTGCGCATGAGAGGTACCACCTGGATTGCCTCTGCTGATAAATAGACCCCGGAAGAAAGCCTGACGAAAATTGAGTATGATATACCTTTATCAGATTACTCCTGAAACTCAGCTCAATTTACCTCAAGGACTCTGGTTGCAACAGAGGTATCAGAAGGTGACAGAATCATGAAAAATAAGGCTTAATTCCAGAAAAGTAATGGTCTGCCAGAATTCTTGAAAGGTTATGGTACCGAAGAGCAATGCCGTGATGCCTTATTCGGGTAGCGATGGCCACAAGAATAATCATAAGTCATGTTTTCTATGAGGAGTATGGTAGGGCACGTCCAGCC
>CAZUKD010000033.1:0-15364 GCA_964620825.1 uncultured Ectothiorhodospiraceae bacterium | reverse complement strand
ACTCTCTCACCCCCTCTTCAGACTCATTTATGGATTGGGGAATACTGGCCTGGCCGCGCGGGTAAAAAGGGCCCCGTAAAACCTGAGTAAGCAAGGGATGGGCAGATCCGTGAGATTGAAATAATGACCGGAAAAGTGGACGGCTCCCTTGCTTAATCCCTGCCGAATGACGGTTAATGCTTCCGCGGTATAGCTGCGACTATTACGCATCTGTTGGCTGAATGCGGCATATTTCTGAGGGGAGAATCCTCGCCCGAAGCCGAATTCGACCCGCCCCCCGGAAAGTACGTCGAGAGTAGCGATTTGTTTGGCGGCGTGGATGGGGTGGATGGCAGGGTAATGGCACGATGGCGTGGCCCGGTGGGTGCGCTGGCTTGCTGCCGCAAGGAACAGGGCTGACGCTGTGCTGTGAGAATATTCGGGCATGAAGTGATGTTCGACCAGCCAACCGGTGGAAAACCCCAGCCGATCCGCCAGCACCCATTCATTCAGCGTGGTATCGAAGATTTCGCTTTCAGATCAACCGAGGAATTTTGGTACGGAAAGTTTATTGAAGATATCAAATGGCATGAATAAAATACACCAGCATGTGGGCGGGAAAATGATGTGGGGGATCCAAATCGATGTGGAGTATGGGGTTGGATCTGTCCATCGGCGTAGTTAGACCATATCTATCTGATTAGCCAAAAGTTTGGTGGCCTGCTTGTTATGATAACGAATGGCGCTGTGCCGGTATCGGTGCGGCGTTGTGCAGATCTGCAATCTGGCCAAAACTACCTGTGCACCGCTTGGTGAGTCGTTGGGTCGTCGCAAGTGGCGAGTCCGATTGTGGCGGAAGACCCAGGCCGAATCGGGAATAGGTTGGCCGGGATCCGGTCGGTACCCATGCCCCGGGCCCGTTTGCTGTTAGTTCCAGACAAGCGTATGATTGCCGCTCCATCGGACGTGGGGTGTGCACCATCCAGCGAGCAGCAATGCCTTGCTGGTTTAGCTAATCAGCATTATTCATCAGTATCCGGGGCTGAGATCGAGACTGCTGTCGTTATGGATAATTCTGATCGCCGGCAGATCTGTGCGCTATAACATCTGGGTTTATCGAGCGATGGGCGACACATTGACGGGCTGTCTGGGATTGTTTTGCCGAACGAAGGTGTCTTGTGTTGTCTGGAAATGACTTCGGCGACCCTGTGGGGTTAACGGTTGTCGGCGCAAAAAATTATGGGTATGCTCATGGGCGCTGAGGGAAGACCGCTACTACAAATCGAGGATGTACATTTCAGGCGGGGAGATCGAATGATCTTTACCGGGCTTGATCTTGTTGTCCCAAGAAATCGTATCATCGCCATCATGGGGCCTAGTGGCACGGGCAAAACCACCCTGTTGAAGCTGATCGGCGGTTTGTTGCGCCCCCAGCGCGGGCGAATCCTGGTTGATGGGGAGGACGTGCATCGATTGTCTCGGTCCCGGCTCTATCATTTGCGTCGCCGGATGGGTTTGCTGTTTCAGAGCAGTGCCTTGTTGACCGGATTGAATGTATTTGAGAATGTTGCCTTCCCTTTGCGTGAAAATACCCGTCTTTCAGAGGGGATTATTCGCGAGTTGGTGCTAATGAAGTTGCAGGCCGTAGGGTTGCGCGGAGCGCGCAAATTAATGCCCAATGAGCTTTCCGGCGGCATGGCGCGCAGGGTGGCATTGGCGCGCGCCATCGTTATGGATCCCATGATGATCATGTACGATGAGCCTTTCACCGGCCTTGATCCGATCACCATGGCCACTATTCTAACTTTGGTCAAGCGCCTCAATGAGGGTCTCGAACTGACCAGTATTCTGGTGTCGCATGACGTATCCCAAGTGCTGAGTATTGCGGATCAGGTCTATTTGATCGCAGAAGGTCAGGTGATGGCATCCGGAACACCCGCGGAGCTCAATCGGGTCAAGGATCTCAAAGCACGCCAGTTTCTGGATGGTTTGGCGGATGGTCCGGTGCCCTTTCATTATCCTGCGCCGGATTATACTGAAGATATGTTAGGGTCGACGTGAAGATTCTGGAGATTTTCCGATATTTGGGGCGTTGGGCATTGAATAGCGTCGCCCGTTTTGGGCGGGCGAGTATGTTCTTGTTGCGGGTATTGAGCGCCTTGGGTACTTCCCTCAGGCGACCGGGCCTGGTGATTGAAGAGATATACTCAGTCGGCGTGCTGTCTCTGCTTATTATTGTTGTCTCAGGCTTGTTCGTAGGCATGGTGATGGCATTACAGGGCTATGTCACGCTGGTAAAATTCAATGCTGTCAGTTCACTGGGTGTGGTGGTGGCGCTTTCCCTCGTGCGCGAGCTTGGTCCCGTTCTAACAGCATTACTGTTCGCCGGCCGTGCCGGCTCCGCCCTGACGGCTGAAATTGGATTGATGAAGGCCACAGAACAGCTCTCGGCGATGGAGATGATGGCTACTGATCCGTTTCGGCGCGTGATTGGCCCCAAATTTCTGGCGGCTTTCCTGACGATGCCTCTTCTCGCGGTCATTTTCAGTGCAGTGGGGATTTTCGGTGGCTATCTGATTGGTGTGCAAATGCTCGGCGTGGACAATGGTATTTTTTGGTCTGCCATGAATTCCGCAGTGAATTTTCGCCATGATGTACTCAATGGAGTGCTCAAAAGCTTGGTATTTGGTTTTGTGGCAGCTTGGGTCGCCGTTTTCGAGGGAGTCGATGCGGTGCCCACGCCTGCGGGTGTGAGCCGGGCTACGACGCGAACAGTGGTCAATACCTCATTGCTGGTACTGGGGCTGGATTTTATCCTGACCGCCATTATGTTTGGATGAGGGTCGTAGTGAACGTCCTATTTCCATCGAGACGCTGTACCGCGCGGGTGGCTGGGCTGGTTTATCGGAATCCGCTGGCTTTCTATGTGGTAGTTAAATTGTAATACCCTGAATTGATGGAGTTAAAAATGAATTCATCGCGATGGATCGAGATTTTGGTAGGATTGTTTGTTGCCGCCGGGATAGGCGCTTTGCTGGTTCTGGCGCTTAAGGTCAGCAATCTGGGGGGCTTAAAAAGTCCATCTGGATATGCAGTTTATGCCTACTTCAATGACATCGGCGGGCTCAAGACCGGGGCGCCGGTTATGGCGGCGGGCGTCAAGGTGGGGCGGGTGACCCGTATCGCTTATGACACCAAAAATTACCAGGCCAAGGCCACTCTGGTAATCTTCTCAAAATATAATAATTTTCCAGTCGATTCGACAGCGAGCATTTATACTGCTGGTTTGTTGGGCGAACAATATATTGCAATTTCACCCGGCGCATCGATGCAATACTTAAAGAATGGCAGCCAGATTCAGTACACCCAGTCGGCGGTCGTGTTGGAGAAAGTCATTGGCAAGCTGATGGCGAGTTTTATGTCTAAATGATTGAGTGAGGAATGTCAATATGCGCAATGGAATCAGAGGCTTGGCAATCGGCTTATCCATTCTGTCGCTCACCCCTGGTCTAACCTGGGGTGCATCTGCTATCAATACGGTCGCACTGTCACAGTCTCCGCAGACTGTCATTCGTGATGCGACTACAAGAGCGCTCAAAGCTATCGGTCAGCTACCGGCTATCCAATTGGCTAATCCACTCATAATCTATCGCCTGATTTCAAAATGTATTCTGCCGGAAGTGGACATCAAATCCACCTCCCGGTTGGTGCTTGGGCGATTCTGGCGCAGTGCTACCCCGAAACAGCGCAAGGCATTCGTAAAGGAATTTACCAAAACCCTGATTCGCACTTATAGCACGGTGCTCAGGCAGGTACCTAGCCCTACTATCCGTTATTTGACTAATCGGGATACGCTAAACGGATCTTTTGCCAGTGTCTATACGCAAGCGATCCGCCCTGGACACGAATCAGTCACGGTGATTTATCATCTGTTCAAGACCAAGACCGGATGGAAGATCTATGATGTCAGTATTTCCGGGTTGAGTCTGGTCATGAGTTATCGCAGTGCTTTTTCATCGGCAATCGAACGGAATGGCTTGCAAGCGCTGATTAATCGTTTGCGGCAGCAGAATGCCAAGTTTGATCAGAAGATACCTGGCTCGTGAGCGCCCATCTGGAAAAAAGGGGAGGCGGTCATTATGGTCTGGTAGGCGATGTGACCGTAGATACAGTGCCGGATTTATGGCGAGAAATCGAACCCATTGCCCGGTCTAGCGGTGAGATCGAAGTTTCCTGCGCCGAGGTAAGTAAGGCCGACAGTTCAGCAGTGGCTTGCCTGCTGGAATGGATGCGTGTGACTCATCAGCATCAGGGGCAATTGCGCATCACCGATTTGCCCCATGTGCTGGAAGTAATTATTGATGTCAGTGATTTGCGGGGTGTACTGATTCTGGCTGATAAGCGGGTCGTCCAATGACTCGATTGGGATATCATCTGGCCTGGAAATTTGTAATCCAGCCTTCTATTTATGGGGAGTTCTAAGGCGTGCGTCTGGATAAATTATCAATTCATGGTGGTGCCCAACTGGATGGTGAAGTTAATATCTCCGGGGCTAAGAATGCCGTTCTACCGATTCTTGCAGCGACTCTGCTGGCCGAAACTCCCATGCGCATAGGTAATGTCCCTCATCTTTATGATGTGACCACTATGATGGAATTACTGGGGCGTATGGGCGTCGATCTAGTCGTTGACGAGCATATGACCATCGGAACGGATACGCGCCCCATTCATTCCCTGCGTGCCGCCTATGAACTGGTGAAGACGATGCGCGCATCTATTCTGGTGTTAGGGCCCTTGTTGACCCGGTTTGGCGAAGCTGAAGTGGCTCTGCCAGGTGGCTGTGCGATCGGTTCCCGCCCGGTCAATCTGCATGTGGATGGCCTGCGGGCTATGGGGGCCGAGATAGTAGTCGAAGCGGGCTATATCCGTGCACGAGCGAAGCGCTTGCATGGCATGCGGCTGGTGCTGGATATTATTACCGTCACAGGAACAGAGAACCTGATGATGGCCGCTTCTCTCGCGGAGGGCCGAACCATTATCGAAAACTCCGCCCGCGAGCCGGAAGTCGTGGACTTAGCCAGATGTCTGAATGCCATGGGCGCACAAATCGAGGGTGCTGGAACTGACCGTCTCGTGATTCATGGCGTGGATCATCTGCAGGGGTGTGAATATTCAGTCTTGCCGGATCGGATCGAGACTGGAACCTTTCTGGTGGCTGGCGCGATTTCGCGGGGGCGGGTCAAGGTCAAGCGAACCCGTGCCTCGTTAGTGGATGCAGTTTTACACAAATTGCGCGCGGTTGGCGCCGAAATCCATGTAGAGAAGAATAGTATAGAGTTGAATATGCATGGAGAAAGGCCTCGTTGCGTTGATGTGCAAACGGCTCCTTATCCAGCCTTCCCCACTGATATGCAGGCACAGTTTACCGCGTTGAACACGATTGCAGATGGTGTTGCCAGCATTACCGAGACCGTGTTCGAAAACCGTTTCATGCATATTCAGGAATTACAGCGAATGGGTGCCAATATTCAGGTTAGCGGCAATACCGCCATTGTTCGCGGTGTGGACAAGCTGACGGGCGCACCCGTGATGGCTACCGATCTCAGGGCTTCGGCAAGCCTTATTTTGGCCGCACTGGCCGCGCACGGGGAAACGCTCGTAGATCATATCTATCATATTGATCGAGGCTATGAATGCATTGAGGAAAAATTGATGCAATTGGGCGCGCGGATCAAACGCATCGCCAGGTGATAAAGGAGCCGGGAGTTTGTGGAATATGGAGGCGGTGCAAAGGGCTGGTGCGGCGAGAGAGATCGAATAGATTTTAGGCGAGCACCAGAATCATCCAAAGAAAATACAGAAAGAATGCAGTCTTTTCCCCTCTTGTGCAGTAGATTCCTTTTTCTTCCGGCAGACTTTTAACATGAATACACTGACCATTGCCTTATCAAAAGGCAGAATCTTCAAAGATACTGTTCCGTTGCTGGCAAAAGCAGACATCGTTCCCCGAGAAGATCCGGAAACCAGCCGTAAACTGATTATCGAAACAAATGATCCGGCAGTTCGTTTGCTGGTGATCCGTGCGACAGATGTACCCACCTATGTTCAGCATGGCGCTGCCGACCTGGGCGTGGCTGGCAAGGATGTCCTGATGGAGCAGGGTGGAGAAGGGATTTATGAACCTCTGGATTTGCGTATCGCCCGTTGTCGATTGATGGTTGCCGGCCCGGTGGGTGGCAACCAGGTGAGTCACCGGCGCTTGCGGGTGGCAACGAAATTCATTCAGAGTACACGCGCATACTTTGCCTCCCGGGGCCGACAGGTGGAGGTGGTGAAGCTCTACGGTTCGATGGAGCTGGCCCCGCTGGTAGGGCTGGCTGATTGCATCGTTGATCTCGTCGATACCGGCAATACTCTGTGTGTTAATGGTCTTGAACCCTGGGAATTGATTGCCGATATCAGTTCCCGGTTGATCGTGAACAAGGCATCCATGAAGATGAAGCATCGCCGAGTGCGTGCCTTGATCGGTCAGCTCGATCGGGCAGTCAATGCTGCCGAATGAGATCCAGACATTATTCGTGCCATTGCTGGAAATCTGGGTTAAAATAATTCTTTTATTTTAAAGCTTGATACATTCTTTTGTGGACTGATGGCGTATTGGAATGTCGGGTGGGCAAGAGGTGGAACGAGTCAGGCGTATACTATTGATAGTATATCAGCCATGTTCGTGCGCATTGTCATGAAAGAGCAAGGTGACTGGACTGGCTACGATTTTTTATACTCACTCATTTAAACCGTGACAGGGGCTGCTCCCGATAACATGCCTTACCCGACCGAAGATCTGCGCATAAAATCCATTCGTGAGGTGAGTGCGCCAGCGACGATCCGTGGAGAGATCCCGTCGACGGAGAATGTCGAACATCTGGTTTATGAAACTCGCCAGGCAGTGCATGATGTTCTGGTGGGCAGGGACGATCGTCTAGTCGTGATTGTCGGCCCCTGCTCGATCCATGATCCGGTAGCGGCCATTGACTATGCCCAACGATTGCGGCGGATACGGGATCTGCTTGAGGATGAATTGGTTGTCATCATGCGGGTTTATTTTGAAAAACCCAGGACGACTGTTGGCTGGAAGGGATTGATCAATGATCCGGATCTCGATAACAGCTACCAGATCGATCGTGGATTGCGCATTGCTCGCCGATTGCTGCGCGACCTTGCAGAGATGGGCATACCTGCGGCCACTGAATATCTCGATATCATCAGTCCCCAGTACATTTCTGATTTGATCAGCTGGGGGGCAATCGGTGCACGGACAACTGAAAGCCAGGTTCATCGGGAGCTCGCATCAGGACTTTCCTGTCCTGTTGGATTTAAAAATGGGACAGATGGGAATATCCAGATTGCCATTGATGCTATCCGCTCATCTTCCCGGCCTCACCACTTCCTTTCTCTAACCAAGGCGGGACGATCGGCTATTTACATCACAACGGGCAACTCGGATTGCCATATTATTCTGCGCGGTGGGAAAGTCGGGCCTAATTATGATGTGCAGAGCGTGCAACAGACAGTGGAGGGCTTGCGCAAGGCGGGCTTGCCACCGTGTATTATGATCGATTGCAGTCATGCCAATAGCCGTAAACAGCCGGAGCGCCAGATTGGTGTTGCTCACGATGTGATGGAGCAAATCAAAAATGGTAACGAATCCATTATGGGTGTCATGCTGGAAAGTCATATAGGAGCTGGCCGACAGGATGTTATCAAAGGACAACCGCTGACTTACGGGCAAAGTATTACCGATGCTTGTATTGCCTGGACGGATACCGAGATGTTGTTGCTAGAAGTCGCCGAAGCCGTGCGCCAACGGCGAAATTTACGCCACACTGTCATGGTCGGTTCGACCCTGAAGCAGGGCGGCTGATCCAGTCGTCCTGATCCGGGTGTGCGATTGATTCTTTTAACCAGTCAAATGGCATCATTCCGGCTTTTCTCTTCGTTGCCAGCAGGATCTGCACTACTATGTCAGAAATTTTGAGACTTGATACCCGATCCGAAACCTTCGCAAGCCGTTTGGATGCACTTTTGACTTGGGAAAGCGTGGCCGGTGAGCAGGTTACCCGCAGCGTGCGCGATATTCTCCATGATATACGACAGCGCGGTGATGATGCGGTTCTCGAGTACACGGCTCGTTTCGACCGGCTGCGGAAAACCAGTATGGTGGATCTTAAAATTGAATCTTCACGTCTGCGGCAGGCATTGGACTCCATTCCTCAGCGGCAACGTGAAGCGCTGGAACTTTCTGCAGCCAGAATTCGCACCTATGCGGAACATCAGCGAATCGACTCCTGGGAATATCTGGATGAGGACGGTAATCTGCTCGGCCAGCAGGTCACACCGCTTGATCGGGTGGGCCTCTATGTACCGGGTGGCAAAGCGGCTTATCCTTCCTCGGTTTTAATGAATGCTATTCCAGCCAAAGTGGCTGGTGTGCCAGAATTGATCATGGTGGTGCCCGCGCCGGATGGCGAGCTCAATGAGCTCGTCCTGGCTGCTGCGGCAGTTTCCGGAGTCGATCAGGTATTTACTATCGGTGGTGCCCAGGCCGTGGCCGCACTGGCCTATGGCACCCAGACTATTCCTTCCGTAGATAAGATCGTGGGGCCGGGTAATATCTATGTGGCGGCTGCAAAGCGTGAAGTCTATGGTGCGGTGGGCATCGATATGATCGCAGGGCCATCCGAGATCCTGATTATTTCCGATGGCCTCACGGATCCAGAATGGATTGCCGCTGATCTGTTTTCCCAGGCAGAACATGACGAAGACGCCCAAGCCATTTTATTGTGCCCCGATGAAGCGTATCTAGATCGGATTGTGGAGGCTATGGATGCGCTGCTCAAGCGAATGCCTAGAGCCTCTATCATTCGTGCCAGCCTAAAAGCTAGAGGTGCTTTGATCCGGATACGTGATCTCGATGAGGCCGTGCGGTTGGCCAATCATATTGCACCTGAACACCTGGAGCTGTCCGTGGCGGAGCCTGAAAAACTGGCTCACCGTATCCATCATGCCGGGGCGATATTTTTCGGTCGCTACACCGCCGAAGCTGTGGGCGATTATTGCGCAGGCCCGAACCACGTGCTGCCGACATCGCGCACGGCACGTTTTACCTCACCATTGGGTGTTTATGATTTTCAAAAGCGCAGCAGCATCATTAACTGTTCCCCCAAGGGGGCAGATCACCTCGGTCTGATAGCGCAAACTCTGGCGGAAGGGGAGGGACTGTTCGCCCATGCCCTGTCCGCGCGCTATCGGAGACAGGACGGATGAGCCGGTTTTGGAGTCCGGTTGTCCATCACTTAACTCCGTACATCCCCGGAGAGCAGCCCCAACAGGGTGCTTGGGTAAAGCTCAATACTAACGAGAATCCCTACCCCCCTTCTGCACAGGCCATTAAGGCAATGCGTGAGGTGATTGATGGGTCTTTGCGCCTATATCCAGACCCAGAAGCCGTAATGCTCAAGCGCACGCTGGCTGAATTCCTGGCGGTAGAAGACGATCAGATCTTTGTTGGCAATGGGTCAGATGAAGTGCTTGCGCTTTCTTTTTTTGCTTTCTTCCAACAAGAAAAACCGGTTTTGATACCGGATATCACCTATAGTTTTTATCCTGTGTATTGCCGGTTGTACGGGATAGCACATCGGATCATTCCGCTGGATCAGGATCTTGGTATCCATGTGGATGATTATCCAGTAGCCAATGGAGGCATCATGTTGGCCAACCCCAATACACCGACGGGACGATTGCTACCCCTCGCGGCCATTGAGCGCCTGCTGGCCAAAAATACTGATTCCGTCATCTTGATTGATGAGGCTTATATCGATTTTGGTGGAGATACCGCAGTCCCTCTGCTTAAAAAATATACCAATCTTCTGATCGTGCGTACATTGTCTAAATCCTATGCTTTGGCTGGCCTTAGAGTAGGATTTGCAATGGGTTCCAGCGAATTGATAGCAGGCTTGGAGCGAGTCAAGAACAGTTTCAATTCCTACCCGCTTGATCGCATAGCGCAAGTCGGTGCGGTAGCCGCCCTACGGGATCATGAATGGTTCGAGCGGACACGAAACGTAATCATTCGTTCGCGTAAAGATCTGGTTTATCAATTACAACAGCGGGATTTCGAGGTATTGCCATCAAGCGCCAATTTTGTGTTCGCGCGGCACTCCAGAATATCCGCGATAGCGATTGCCGAATTATTGCGTAGACATCAGGTGCTGGTGCGCCATTTTCAGCAGACACGAATAGAAAACTACTTGCGGTTTAGTGTGGGGACGGATAATCAGCATAGATGCTTGCTTATCGCACTGGATCAGATTTTGTCTGAGGTATGAAACGATGGTGAAACTCAACGATATCCTGACCTGGTGTGATGAACAGCTTGAGCCCGGACGATTTCATGATTATTGCCCCAATGGTTTGCAAGTCGAGGGGCGCGGTGAAGTCAAATTGATCGTCACGGGTGTTACGGCTTGTCAGGCGCTACTGGATGCTGCAATCGAGTTGGGAGCCGATGCCATTCTGGTTCATCATGGTTATTTCTGGAAAGGGGAGCCGGTGCAGATTACCGGCTTGCGTAAGCGTCGATTGGCTACCTTGCTGAAACACGATGTCAGTTTAATCGCCTATCATCTTCCGCTGGATGCTCACACGGAAATTGGCAATAATGCGCAATTGGCGAACCGCTTAGGTTTTTTGACGGAGGGCCTACTCAATCCAGATGCTATCGGGAATGTGGGCAGATTGCCAAACCCCATGCCAATCAAAGAATTAATTCAGCGGATCACCAGCGTTCTTGGGCGAGAGCCGCTATGGATTGATGGAGGACCGCCCAAGGTAGCACGAGTCGCCTGGTGTACCGGTGCGGCACAAGGCTATATTGATCAGGCCGCGCAACAGGGAGTAGACCTCTATCTCAGCGGTGAAATATCAGAACAAACTACTCATATCGCCCGCGAGGCTGGCCTGCATTATCTGAGCGCTGGACATCATGCAACGGAATCATTTGGCGTTCAGGCTCTTGGAGAATGGATGGCGCAGGTCTGGGGAGTAGACCATATATTCCTGGATATTCCTAATCCTGTGTGATGGAAGCACTTGAAAAAATTAAATATGATAGAATACTAAATTCATATGGGGGCGACTTGGCTTCGACGCGGGTTGCGAAACCGGAGGTGCATGCCGAGGATGTAGCTGGCCTCGTAAAACTCGCTGCAAAATTATAGTTGCCAACGACGACAACTACGCACTCGCCGCTTAAAACCCGGTAGGGTGCCGTCTCACTGAAGCGAGCTTGTGCGCTCAGGTTCGAGGCGTCGACTTCTACAAGCTCGCGGGGAGGTTTTCCCAGGACCGAACCGCTAAAATTCAACCGGGATCGTCGCCAGTCTTCCCTGCCTGTCGGGTAGTTGGCGGTTAAATTAAAAGACTGAGCTAAGCATGTAGAACCGAAGGCGGAGAGCTTGCGGACGGGGGTTCGATTCCCCCCGCCTCCACCAAATACGGAAGCCAACTGATTGTTTCAGTTGGCTTTTTTATTATTATCAGATATTTATAATGACCAGGATTGGCCACGCCATTACCCCGTGCCGCACACAGTGTTCAAGCATGATGACATGCTCGTTTGTTCATTCATCAAAGGCGAGGGTGTACCCATCGAAAAGGTCAGTAAGGTACTAAATCATTCCGCGCCTGCTATCACGATGCGTTACCTCGGCATCACCAGTCAGGGAGCGCTGGATACCTACGACGAATATGAATGGTAGGGGCTGGCAATCGGCGTCTCGCCCTTTGTCACTCGCCCATAAACATCATCCAGTAAAGCAGCCACTATCAGGCTCCGCATATCAGGATTGGACATAAAATCATTGACGATTTTTTCATTGCGCCCGTGCCGGGATACAAAGGCTTGCATTGCTTTGGGTTCAAATACCACCTTAAATCTTTCCTTTGAACCAGCACGCGCCTGTTCGGCCAGTTTTTCATCCTGCGCCATATCACCGCTGATCTGTTCAAACAGCAGCTTGTCTTCTTCCGTGAAGTCCGTGCCGAAGCAGTCATTGATGATCTGAATAATGGCCGACAGCGGTGACTGCTTTTCCTCCGGCACACCACCGGTGCCTACGTCTGTTACACCGTAGACCGCCCGCGTATCCCCCACCATCAGCGCGGCACTGCCTTCAAAGGTCTTGTCATTGCGATAAGACGACAATTCCACATCATCATCCAGATCCAGCACACCGCCATTGGATCGGTAGGGCAGCTTGGTCAACAGGTAGCGCCCGTAGGCATAGTGCTTTTCCAGCGCCACATCCTGCCAGTCAATAATCTGGCTCAAAAAACTGTACAGGCGCACGAAGCTTTGCAGGCTGCTTTTGAAGTCTTCGCCCTCGTCCGTGTAGCGCTCTTCGCCCACGGGTGCGGTCGCATCCCTGAATGCTTGCCTGTAGCGTTCCACCGCCGGGTCAATCCACCTGTTCAACTGACCGTGATCGCGCTTGGTCTGCTTGGCCTGCGGCTTGTAATAAACTTCTGCGAAGGCATCCACGTCTTCACTGCGCAAAATATCGAACTGCTGGATCTTGGTATCCAGTGTGTATAGCTGGTTCGGGTCGGTGGGTTCGTCGATTTCCGTTTCTTCAAAATAGGGCTTGAAGCTTTCTTTTATGTCTTCCACCTCGTTGGCAAAATCCAGCACAAAGGTATCTATCTTGCCTGCTGCCATACGGTTCAAACGTGACAGCGCTTGCACCGCTTTCAGGTCTTTCAGCGGCTTGTCCACAAACATGGTATGCAGCAGGGGCTGGTCAAAGCCGGTCTGATATTTTTCCGCCACGATCAGCGTGTGATATTCCGAAGACCCGAACCGCTCCGGCAGTTCCTTTTCGCCAAAGCCGTTCATGCCCGCCTCGGTGTAACTGACCTCCTTTAGATCCGGGTCTTCCACCGCTCCGGAAAAGGCCACCAGCGTTTTGATATCCTGATAGCCCTTGTCCTTGATGTATTCATCAAACGCCTGTTTGTAGCGCACCGCGTGCAAGCGTGAACGTGTTACCACCATCGCCTTGGCACGGCCACCGATCTTTTTGCGGGTGAAGCGACGGTAATGCTCCACCATAATTTCGGTTTTCTGCGCGATATTATGGGGATGCAGGGACATGAAGCGGGCAATGGCACGCTTGGCCTTCTTTTCGTCCACGTCCGGGTCATCGTCAATGGCCTTGGACAGACCGTAGTAGGTTTTGTAGGTGGTGTAATACTTCAACACATCGTGAATGAAGCGTTCTTCAATCGCCTGCCGCATGGAATACAGGTGGAATGGCCGTGGCTTGCCGTCGCTATCTTCCTCCCCGAACATTTCCAGCGTCTTGTGTTTGGGCGTGGCGGTGAAGGCGTAAAAGCTGATATTTTCCTACCTGCCGCGCTTCTTGATCTCGGCCAGAATAATATCTTCACCGCTGGGTTCTTCCGGCTGCTTGCCATCTTCCCCCTCCGCCGCGCTTAACACTGCGGCCTCGCCCGCCTCGCCCCCGGAATGCCCCAAGGCCACGCGCAGGTTTGCCGCACTGCGCCCGCTCTGACTGCTGTGGGCTTCGTCCACAATCACCGCAAAGCGCCGGCCAGCAAAGCCATTCACCTTATCCAGAATAAAGCTGAATTTTTGCAGGGTGGTGATAATGATTTTCACCCCCGCATTCAGGGCATTGGCCAGATCGGTGGACGACTTATCATCATCAATCTTTTCCACCATTCCGCGTTTGTGTTCGACCTGATAGATATTGTCTTGAAGCTGCTTGTCCAGATTGCGCCGATCCGATATCACCACCACCGAATTGAAAATCGGCGTGTCCTGATCATCGTGCAGGCTGGCAAGCTGGTGGGCGGTCCATGAAATCGTATGGGTCTTGCCCGAACCGGCGCTGTGCTGAATCAGATAGTTTGCACCCACCCCCTGCCCTCGGGTGGCGGCCAACAGTTTGCGGGTGGCATCCAGTTGGTGATAGCGGGGGAACATCAGGGTCTCTTTGCGGGTCTTCTTGCCCGTGTCCAGATTGCAGCTTTCAGACACCTGCACGTGGATAAAGCGGTGAATAATATCCAGCCAGCTATCGCGCTGCCAGACCTCTTCCCACAGGTAGCCCGTCTTGTAACCCGTTTGGTGCGTGTGCTGATCCGGGTTGCCCTTGCCGCCGTGGCGGCCCTTGTTGAAGGGCAGAAAAAAGGTGTGATTGCCTGCCAGCTTGGTGGCCATGTAGGCCTCGTCCGTGTCCACGGCAAAATGCACCAGCGCCCGTTTTTTGAACTGGATCAGCGGCGTCTTGTTGCTGGGCACGCGGTCTTTCAAATATTGGCGAATCGCATTAATGGACTTCTGCCCGGTAAAGGCGTTTTTCAGTTCCACCGTGGCAATGGGCAGGCCATTTAGCGACAGCAGCATATCAATGGAATTCTTGCTGGCCAGATCGTAATAGACTTGCCGCATCACCGTCAGACGGTTTTGTTGATAGTGTTTTTCGGTGTCAGGGTTCAGGCCGGTGGCGGGTTTGAAATAGGCCAAGTGAATCGTCTGCCCGCGATCCCGCACCCCGTTACGCACCACATCCAACAAACCCCGGCTGTCACATTCCGCAGCAATACGTTTGACCACCGACGTTTCCACGTTACCGCCATAACTGGCCACCAGCTTTTGCCACGTTTCGGGCTGGGTTTGCTGGATAAAGGCCAGCAAGGTTTGACTGTCCAGCGCCAAGGCGGCATCAAACTGGCTGTTATCGGCCACGTCATAACCCGCCTGATCCACCAGCCATGCTTCGATGGCCGCTTCAAAGTCTAGCTCAGTAGTCGCCGGCATATTTAATTAGCGCCTGATTTAATTGCGCATATGGGTTCAACCCAGTCCTTGTCGGTCAATACATGTACTGCAAGATCAATCTGTCTTTCAGAAAACTGTTGTTTTCGTGAATTCCATGCATAGGTATGCTTTACAACATCTCCAAGCGAAGTCGCTTTTTCATGCTTTATTACCCAATGCACGGTTGCCAGTAATTCAAGCCCAAATGGAGTTTCAAAACCTTCCACCAGATCATTCACCCGCAAAAATCGTTTCCGAGTATCAACGTGTTCAGCTAGAAAGGCAGATGCCTCATCTACAGCACCCGGAACTATTTCAAGCGGTTTGGTTGGATCATCCCCACCATCGGCATAGCCGGAAACCATATGCCCTTCAATCGCATTCAGCACATGGCGCAAATTCTGTGTGTAAGGTCCATAAGGGGCCTTGGTGTCAGGTCCCCTATGATTACGTAGTGCCGAGGAGCTATGCTCTGTTTGTTGC
>CAZUKD010000032.1:0-15583 GCA_964620825.1 uncultured Ectothiorhodospiraceae bacterium | reverse complement strand
GAAGGTGGCCGCACCGTAGGTGCGGGTGTTGTCTCAAAAGTTATCGCCTGAGAATCTTTAGTGAGGGATAGCCGGGTGTGGATAGGGCTTCTACTTTCGGTATTATTTATAGGTAGCCCGACTTTAAGGCCAGTAGCTCAATTGGCAGAGCAGCGGTCTCCAAAACCGCAGGTTGGGGGTTCAAGTCCCTCCTGGCCTGCCATTATTTAGGTATTTGTCGATGATTGGCGGGTGCGTATTATTAGGGTGGCAGTAAAAATGGCTGAAAAGGCCGTATTACCGGAATCAAATATATCCCCTTGGGATACATTTAAAATTTCTCTGGCTGTAATAATCCTTGCTGCGGGGATTGTAGGTTTTTACTATTTTGCGAGTCAATTAGTTGTATTCAGGGCGCTAGGATTGTTAGTGGTCGGTGGAATCTCGCTGGGGATTTTTGCATCTTCCAGACTGGGTAGATGGGTATGGCGCTTTCTGATGGATTCCAGAACCGAGGTCCGCAAGATCGTTTGGCCTTCTCGCAAGGAGACTACGCAGGTGACCTTGGTGGTTTTGGCGATGACCGTCATCGTGGGTATAAGCTTGTGGTTACTGGACATGCTTTTGGGCTGGGCAATCAAAGTTCTGATGGGATATGGAGGATAAAATGTTGCGCTGGTACGTAGTACATGCCTATTCGGGTTTTGAGCACCAGGTGAAGCGTGCGATCGAGGAACACGTAAAACGTGCCGGTATGCAGGATATATTGGGCGAAGTTCTTGTTCCAACTGAAGAAGTTGTGGAGATACGAGAAGGACAGAAGCGTAAAAGTGAGCGGAAGTTCTTCCCCGGTTATGTGCTGGTGCAAATGGAGATGACTGAAGACACATGGCATCTTATTCGTAATATACCCAAGGTATTGGGATTCATTGGCGGGTTGCCTGATAAACCTTCTCCGATTACGGATAAAGAGGCAGAGGCTATCCTGAATCGAATCCAGGAAGGGGCGGGAAAGCCGAAGCCCAAGGTGTTGTTTGAGGTAGGAGAGATTGTGCGGGTAACAGAAGGTCCATTCAACGACTTCAATGGCGTAGTTGAGGAAGTCAATTACGATAAGAGCCGCTTGCTGGTTGCGGTACAGATATTCGGTCGATCGACTCCGGTAGAGTTGGGGTTCCATCAGGTCGAAAAAAGCTGAGTTTGTTTTTAAGATGAAACAAGGGGAGCCGAGGGGCGTTCGTACCCACAGGAGTAAATATGGCTAAAAAAGTATCCGGATATATAAAGTTACAGGTCAAAGCTGGGCAGGCAAATCCCAGCCCACCTGTTGGCCCGGCGCTGGGGCAGCATGGCGTAAACATTATGGAATTCTGTAAGACGTTTAATGCCCAAACCCAGAATATTGAACCGGGTTTACCCATTCCGGTAGTGATTACGGTTTATTCTGATCGTAGTTTCACATTCATTACTAAAACGCCACCAGCTTCGATTTTATTGGGAAAAGCGGTAGGTATAAGTAAAGGGAGTAGCACACCTAATATGGTAAAAGTAGGTATAGTAACTCGCAAGCAGTTAGAGGAAATCGCCAAGACCAAGATGCCCGATTTGAATACTGCTGATTTAGAGTCGGCAGTGCGGACGATTGCGGGTAGTGCCCGTTCGATGGGATTGAACGTGGAGGGTCTTTGAGATGGCAAAAGTCAGCAAACGAATGCAAATGATCCGTGAGAAAATTGAGCCAAATAAAACTTACCCTTTAGGTGCCGCCTTGAGTTTGGTCAAGAAAACTGCTGTTGCTCGATTTATCGAATCGGTGGATGTAGCAGTTAATCTGGGCGTCGATCCGAGAAAATCAGATCAGGTAGTCCGTGGTGCGACGATATTGCCGAAGGGTACGGGTAAAACGGTAAGAGTAGCGGTCTTTGCCCAGGGTGCCAATGCGGATGCTGCTCGGAAAGCAGGTGCAGACAAAGTCGGCATGGAAGATCTGGCTGAAAAAATTAAAGTGGGTAATCTGGATTTTGACGTAGTGATTGCGAGTCCTGATGCGATGCGCATTGTTGGGCAATTAGGTCAGATTCTGGGGCCACGTGGACTCATGCCGAATCCTAAGGTGGGCACCGTTAGTTCTGATGTGGCTGTGGCGGTTAAAAATGCCAAGGGAGGCCAGATTCGCTATCGCACCGATAAGTCGGGGATTATCCACTGTAGTATTGGAAAAGCCGATTTTGAAGTTGATGATCTGGCAGAGAATCTGAACGCACTGGTAGTGGCGTTGATGAAAGCCAAACCATCCACTGCCAAGGGTGTGTATCTCAAGAAGATCACCGTATCATCGGCTATGGGCCTTGGGGTGGTTGTTGATCAAGCCTCTTTGGGGATTTGAGCCCAGGTTTGGATTTGCAGTATTTACCGGTTATCCGGTAAAGGGGGTGTGCCGAATGGCACATCATCCCAGACCGCAGGAACGATGAGTTTAATGGTCAAACCGCCTGCGCAGATGATGGACCCCGAAGCTGAATTTTGGTCGGGACATCGTAAATGCCCATCCATCTGGATGGGGTTGTTGAATGGAAAGGTGTTATTCGCCTTTCCGAGCAGTAGGAGAAAAACGTGGCATTGACTCTGGAAGACAAAAAACGCGTCGTTTCGGAGGTGGCTACGGTAGCTGCAACTGCTTATTCCGCCATTGCGGCGGAATATCGGGGCTTGAATGTAGAGAACCTCACTGAATTGCGCCGTAAGGCACGGGAAAGTAGGGTATTTCTACGGATTGTGAAAAATACCTTGGCAAAACGTGCCTTGGTTGGAACCGACTTTGAATGCATTGGGGGGGATTTGGTTGGCCCCCTGCTATTGGCGTTCTCCATGGAGGAACCCGGTTCTGCTGCGCGTTTACTAAAGGATTTTGCCAAGTCTCACGATCAGCTCAAGGTCAGGATTTTGGCCATAGGAGGCAGTAAGTTGCCTGCGACTGAGTTAGATAGGCTTGCCAGCTTGCCGACGTATGATCAGGCTATCAGTATATTGATGGCTGTGATGCGCATGCCACTTGACCAGTTCGCCCGGACCCTCAACGAGGTGCCTGGAAAGCTAGTTCGTACCGTAGCTGCTATTCGCGATCAAAAACAGGCTGTTGCCTGATTTTATTTTATTCAGCTTAAATTTACTGGAGAAAGAAAATGGCTGTTTCTAAAGAAGAAATCCTCGATACGATTGCCAATATGACAGTCATGGAGGTCGTTGATCTGATTTCTGCAATGGAAGAGAAATTTGGAGTTTCAGCAGCGGCAGCTGTGGCGGCTATGCCTGTCGGCATGGGTGGCGGTGAGGTAGCAGTGGTTGAAGAAAAGACTGAGTTTGATGTCATCCTAACCAGTTTCGGCAGTAACAAAGTGACTGTTATCAAGGCGGTTCGGCCGATCACCGGGTTGGGTCTCAAGGAAGCTAAGGATATGGTCGAGGGCGTTCCTTCAATTATTAAGGAAGGCCTTACAAAGGATGAAGCTGAAACGATCAAGAAGCAGCTCGAAGAAGCAGGTGCTAGCGTCGAGCTTAAGTAAAAACTGTTTCCACCTTTCGAGAGGTGAAACGGCCTAGAAGGGAATAGGCTGGTGGTTTATAAACCACCAGCCTGTTGCCGTTTGTAGACATGGTGGAGTTTATCTGTTGGATTGTAACTGCTGTAGATCTGTCGAGTTGCTCAATGGAAATATATCGACTTGACATAACGAGAAAGGGTCATGATCGATGCCTGGTATTAGAATCCATTTCCGGCCTATGGCTCCTATATCTATCAATAAGGAAGGGGGTGTACAGGACGCTCAAATGGACTGGCGGGTTCCTGTCATGAACATTCTCCCGCTTGAATAGACACGGATGTTCTAAATGATCCTGGGTTATTAACAGTGAAGCATCCATCGGAATCGAATTTCCATGATTCCCCTTGTTTGTATTAATGAACCTGAATGTAGTGAGGATTTGCAATGGCGTATAGCTACACCGAAAAGAAACGTATCCGTAAGGATTTTGGCAGGCAGCCAGAAGTATTGGAAGTCCCTTATCTTCTAACCATGCAGCTTGATTCATATCACCAATTCCTACAACTCAATGTGCCGCCCGAAAAAAGGGAGGAAATTGGTTTGCACGCTGCGTTCAAATCGGTGTTTCCCATTATCAGCCACTCCGAGCACGTCATTCTGGATTATGTGAGTTACCGATTGGGGATACCCGTTTTCGATGTCAAGGAATGCCAGTTGCGCGGGCAGACCTATGCTGCGCCTTTGCGGGTTCTCCTGCGGCTGGTCATTTATGATCGTGAAGCTCCCGCAGGTTCCAAGGTGATTAAGAATGTCAAGGAGCAGGAAGTTTACATGGGAGAATTCCCATTGATGACAGACAATGGGACATTTGTCATCAATGGGACCGAGCGTGTGATTGTATCGCAGTTGCATCGTTCACCCGGCGTATTTTTCGATCATGATAAGGGTAAGACCCATTCTTCCGGCAAGTTATTGTTTAATGCGAGAGTCATCCCCTATCGTGGATCCTGGCTGGATTTTGAATTCGATCCCAAAGATGCCATCTTCGTTCGTATCGATCGGCGGAGGAAATTGCCCGCTACTGTGCTGTTGCATGCACTGGGATACGACGATGAGCAAGTCCTCGATATATTCTTTAAGAAGATTGAGGTCATGGTACTTGGTGATGACGAATATGAAGTCGATCTCGTGCCGGAACGCTTGCGGGGCGAGATTGCGACCGCAGATATCGCAGTCAACGGCGAGGTATTGGTCGAAGCAGGCCAGCGAATTAGTGCGCGCCATGTCCGCAAGATGGAGAAAGCCGGCCTGCAGAAGCTGCGGGTGCCTGAAGAGTTTCTGTACGGGAAAATTCTTTCTCATAACATCGTAGATGAATCCACCGGCGAGCTCGTTGCCAAGGCTAATGCCGAATTGAATCCAGATCTACTGGCATCCATTCGTGTGCTGGGGATCAAGATGTTCCCTATTATTTACACTAATGAGTTGGATCAGGGTTCCTATATTTCCAATACCTTAACTATAGACCCAACGCATTCCCGGCTTGAGGCCCAGGTTGAAGTCTATCGAATGATGCGCCCGGGTGAGCCGCCGACAAAAGATGCGGCGCAGAATCTTTTTAATAACCTGTTTTTCAATCCTGATCGTTATGACCTGTCTGCAGTGGGGCGTATGAAGTTCAACCGTCGAATGGGGTATAAGGAAGAGACGGGGCCGGGAGTCCTCGCTCATGAGGATATCCTCGATGTGCTCAAGACATTGATCGATATTCGCAACGGGAACGGCATTGTTGATGATATCGACCATCTCGGCAATCGGCGTATTAGGAGTGTGGGAGAAATGGCTGAAAACCAGACCCGGATTGGTCTGGTGCGTGTAGAACGTGCGGTCAAGGAGCGTTTGACCGTGGCCGAAAGCGAAGGTTTGATGCCACGCGAATTGATTAATTCCAAGCCTGTTGCTGCAGCGATCAAGGAGTTTTTTGGTTCTTCTCAGTTATCCCAATTTATGGATCAGAATAACCCGCTTTCCGAAGTGACCCATAAACGCCGGATTTCCGCCCTGGGTCCCGGGGGGCTGACGCGAGAACGGGCAGGTTTTGAGGTGCGGGATGTCCACCCCACTCATTATGGACGGGTGTGCCCAATCGAGACTCCTGAAGGCCCTAATATCGGGCTTATTAATTCCTTAGCCCTT
The DNA here is from genome assembly GCA_964620825.1 of uncultured Ectothiorhodospiraceae bacterium. GTDB lineage: Bacteria > Pseudomonadota > Gammaproteobacteria > DSM-5130 > Acidihalobacteraceae > Acidihalobacter_A. The sequence goes on along the minus strand of CAZUKD010000032.1, from coordinate 9,866 downwards.
TATGCGCGAACGAACAGATATGGCTTTCTGGAAACGCCATACCGTAAGGTGATTGATGGGCGGGTAACCGACGCAATCGATTATTTGTCTGCCATCGAGGAAGCCCAATATGTGATCGCCCAGGCTAATGCGCGGTTGGACGATTCTGGGCGACTCGCGGATGATATGATTTCCTGTCGACACCAGAACGAATTCACGATGTCCTCGCCGGGCCAGGTTGATTATATGGATGTTTCACCGAAACAGATTGTTTCGGTGGCTGCATCCTTGATTCCATTCCTGGAGCATGATGACGCCAACCGGGCCTTGATGGGGTCTAATATGCAGCGCCAGGCTGTGCCCTGTTTGCGCGCGGAGAAACCCTTGGTTGGAACGGGGGCGGAAAGAATTGTGGCGATGGATTCGGGCTCCACCGTCAAGGCGAAACGAGGTGGGGTGGTCGATTCCGTCGATGCCGCACGTATTGTAGTGCGCGTCAATGACGATGAGACTATTCCAGGCGAACCGGGCGTTGATATCTATAATTTAACCAAATATACGCGTTCAAATCAGGACACTTGTATAAACCAGCGTCCCTTGGTGCAACCGGGTGACGCCATAGCGCGAGGTGATGCGCTGGCTGATGGTTCCTCCACAGATATGGGGGAGCTAGCTCTTGGGCAAAATATGCTGGTCGCGTTTATGCCGTGGAATGGTTATAACTTCGAGGATTCCATCCTGATTTCAGAGCGTGTCGTACAGGAGGATCGGTTTACCTCGATTCACATTGAAGAATTGACCTGCATTGCTCGTGACACCAAACTTGGTGCTGAGGAGATTTCGGCCGATATTCCCAATGTGAGCGAAGGCTTGCTCAACAAGCTGGATCAGGCGGGGATTGTCTACATTGGCGCGGATGTCCGGCCAGGGGATATCCTGGTCGGTAAAGTAACGCCAAAAGGTGAAACCCAGTTGACTCCGGAGGAAAAGCTATTGCGCGCTATTTTTGGTGAGAAAGCTTCGGATGTAAAGGATACTTCTTTGCGCGTTCCCTCGGGAATAGAGGGTACTGTAATTGATGTACGGGTGTTTACTCGCGATGGAGTGGAAAAGGATTCTCGAGCCAAGGCGATTGAGGAATCGGAATTAGAACGAGTACGTAAGGATTTGGCAGATCAACTGCGTATTTACGAGAATGACGTCTACTCTCGGATCGAGAGATTACTGGTCGGCAATCCGGTCGATGGTGGCCCGAATGGGCTTGATCCAGATAGTAAAGTGACCAAAAAGTATTTACAGGAGATCGGGCGTGAGCGTTGGGTCGAGGTACGGATGTGTAATGAGGAAATCAATGTTCAGATCGAATCCTTGATTACTCAGATCAGGGAGCAGAGCGAAGCTTTTGACCAGCGTTTGCGTGAACAGCGGGAAAAGTTAACCCAGGGGGATGACCTGGCTCCGGGTGTGTTGAAGATGGTCAAGGTCTATTTGGCTATCAAGCGATGCATGCAGCCGGGTGATAAGATGGCTGGTCGGCATGGTAACAAAGGTGTCGTTTCCATGATTGTTCCCGTTGAAGACATGCCTTTTACGGAGGATGGTGAGCCGATTGATATTGTCCTGAATCCTTTGGGCGTGCCATCTCGCATGAATGTTGGGCAGGTGCTCGAAACCCATTTAGGATGGGCGGCTAAAGGACTGGGGAGAAAGCTCGGCGAAATGATCGAGGCTAAAGCCAGGATCGATGAGCTGAGAGCGTTTCTTGATCAGATTTATAATCAAGGGCATTCTCGGCAAAAGGTGGATTTGAGTAAGTTTAGTAATGTAGAAATTTTGCGTCTGTCCAGTAATCTGAAATCAGGGGTACCCATGGCGACACCTGTTTTTGATGGGGCAAATAAGGAGGATATCCGCACTATGTTACAGCTGGCCGGATTGCCTGAATCGGGGCAAACCAAGTTGATTGATGGTCGGACAGGTGTCGTTTTCGAGCGCCCGATTACCATAGGGTATATGCATATGCTTAAATTGAATCATTTGGTTGATGACAAGATGCATGCCCGTTCGACTGGTCCCTATAGCCTTGTGACACAGCAGCCTCTAGGTGGTAAGGCACAATTTGGCGGCCAACGTTTCGGTGAAATGGAAGTCTGGGCACTTGAGGCCTATGGGGCAGGCTATACCTTGCAGGAAATGCTGACAGTGAAGTCAGATGATGTGACTGGACGTAACAAGATGTACAAGAATATCGTGGATGGAGATTATCAAATGGAGGCTAATATACCCGAATCTTTCAACGTATTGATGAAGGAGATACGCTCGCTGGGATTGGATATCGAATTGGAACAGGATTGACCTGCAGCCTAAGACAAGCTGTTATCCCTACATGGATCCACGTAATGCTGAATAGTTATGAGGCGCGCAAAGTATGAAAGATCTGTTGAATATATTGAGACCTGATGCACAGAGTGAGGACTTCGATGCAATTAAGATTTCATTGGCCCCACCGGAACTGATCCGTTCCTGGTCTTTTGGGGAGGTTAAGAAACCTGAAACCATCAATTACCGAACCTTTAAGCCAGAGCGCGATGGCCTTTTTTGCGCCAAGATATTCGGGCCAGTCAAGGATTATGAATGTCTTTGTGGTAAGTACAAGCGGCTGAAGCATCGCGGTGTCATCTGTGAGAAATGCGGTGTTGAAGTCACCCAGGCTAAAGTTCGCCGCGAACGTATGGGCCATATCGAATTGGCCAGTCCGGTGGCTCATATCTGGTTCCTCAAATCATTGCCTTCACGAATTGGCTTGTTACTGGATATGACTCTCCGCGATATCGAGCGCGTTCTTTATTTTGAAGCCTTCATCGTGATTGATCCAGGTATGACCACACTTGAGCGGGGTCAGTTGCTTTCGGATGAAGCCTATCTTGAAGCCATTGAAGAACATGGTGATGAGTTTGATGCCCGCATGGGTGCGGAAGCGGTAAGGGAGCTGTTGCGCAGCATTGATCTGCAAGGTGAAGCGGTACGGCTGCGCCAGGAAATGGGAGAAACTAATTCAGAAACCAAGATCAAGCGGATTTCGAAACGGCTTAAATTGATTGAATCATTTATTGAATCCGGTAACAAGCCAGAGTGGATGATATTGATGGTGCTCCCGGTGCTTCCTCCAGATCTCAGGCCGCTGGTACCCTTGGATGGCGGTCGCTTTGCGACCTCGGATCTCAATGATCTGTATCGGCGGGTTATCAACCGGAACAATCGACTGAAGCGCCTGTTGGAGTTGAATGCGCCGGATATTATCGTTCGCAATGAAAAAAGAATGTTGCAGGAATCTGTAGATGCATTGCTGGACAATGGTCGCCGCGGACGAGCGATAACCGGGACCAATAAACGTCCACTCAAATCACTTGCCGATATGATCAAGGGCAAGCAGGGGCGTTTTCGGCAAAACTTGCTTGGTAAGCGGGTGGATTATTCTGGACGGTCAGTGATCGTAGTTGGCCCAACCCTCAAATTGCATCAGTGTGGGTTACCGAAAAAAATGGCACTTGAATTATTTAAGCCCTTTATTTTCGGGAAATTAATTCGTCGGGGTCTGGCCTCGACGATCAAGGCCGCAAAGAAACTGGTCGAGCGTGAGGGTGCCGAGGTTTGGGATGTTCTCGAAGAGGTGATTCGCGAACATCCGGTGATGCTGAATCGCGCGCCGACCTTGCATCGTCTGGGTATTCAGGCTTTTGAGCCCGTGCTGATAGAAGGTAAAGCCATTCAGCTGCATCCGCTTGTCTGTGCGGCATTCAATGCTGACTTCGATGGTGACCAGATGGCCGTGCATGTGCCGCTTTCACTGGAAGCGCAGCTCGAAGCCCGGACGCTGATGATGTCAACGAACAATATCTTGTCACCGGCCAATGGTGAACCGATCATCGTACCTTCCCAGGATATTGTTCTGGGATTGTATTATATGACCCGGGAGCGTCTCAACGCGCGGGGCGAAAACATGTTTTTCAGTGATACTGCGGAGGTAGAGCGTGCCTACAATGCGGGGTTTGTCGACCTTCACGCACGTGTCAAAGTGCGTCTGCATGAGCAAATCCAGCGCGAAGAGGGCGGATTAGATTCGGTAATCACCGTTAAGGAAACGACGGCAGGGAGGGCGATGCTGTATGACATCGCTCCGATCGGTTTGGAGTTCTTCCTATTTGATCGGGATCTGACCAAAAAAGCAATTTCTCAGCTTATCAACGCGTGCTATCGGAGGTTGGGGCTCAAGGCTACGGTCATATTTGCTGATCGTTTAATGTGTGCCGGTTTTCGTTATGCGACACGTTCTGGAGTTTCTTTCTGTGCCGATGACATGGTCGTGCCTGAAGAAAAAGTGCAAATTCTGGCCACTGCGGAGCGAGAAGTTCGGGAAATCGAGGAACAATATGCCACCGGATTGGTGACCAAGGGTGAACGATATAACAAGGTTATCGATATTTGGTCTCGAGCCAATGATCAAGTGGCGAAAGCTATGATGGATCGCCTCGGAACAGAGGAAACAGCAGACTCTTCCGGTCAAATGGTACGCCAGAAATCATTCAATTCCATATTCATGATGGCAGATTCCGGGGCCCGCGGTTCTACGGCGCAGATTCGCCAGTTGGCTGGAATGCGCGGTTTGATGGCCAAGCCGGATGGTTCGATCATTGAAACACCGATCACAGCAAATTTTCTTGAAGGACTCAATGTTCTTCAGTACTTCATTTCCACCCATGGCGCCCGGAAAGGATTGGCGGATACCGCACTCAAAACTGCCAACTCGGGTTATTTGACCCGCCGTCTTGTTGATGTCGCCCAGGACGTGGTGATTACGAAGCAAGATTGTGGTACTCAGAAAGGTGTTGTCATGACGCCGATTATTGAGGGAGGAGATATCGTTGAGCCCTTGCACGAGCGTGTATTGGGTAGAGTTTCGGCGCGGGACATCATGCACCCGGGTATGGATAAGATCCTGATCCCAGTCGGTACCTTGCTGGATGAGAAGCTCTGTGATGAATTGGAAGAGGCCGGAGTGGATGAGATGCTGGTTCGTTCGGTGATTACATGCGAAACGTTACATGGCGTCTGTAGTCAGTGTTATGGTCGCGATTTGGCCCGGGGTCACTTAGTCGGGATTGGTGAATCGGTAGGTGTCATTGCGGCTCAGTCAATCGGAGAGCCAGGTACTCAGCTCACCATGCGGACATTTCATATCGGTGGTGCTGCCAGTCGCTCCGCAGCAACCAGTAATATCCAGGTGAAGGCCGCCGGAACGATCCGGATGCATAACATCAAGCTGGTTGAGCATCACAATGAAAACCTGGTTGCTGTGTCCCGCTCTGGAGAGCTGGGTGTGGTGGATGAAATGGGCCGGGAACGAGAACGTTACAAGTTGCCCTATGGGGCAACCATCCTGGTCAAGGAGGGCGATCAGATTAAGGCCGGCGCGATGATGGCAGCGTGGGATCCACATACCCATCCAATTATTACCGAGATTGCAGGACATGTACGCTTTCTGGATTTCGTAGATGGCATTACCGTAGCTAAGCAGGTAGATGAAATTACCGGTTTGAGTTCAACGGTGATTAGTGATCCCAAAACTCGGGGAAGTGTGGGTAAGGACCTGCGCCCGGCTATTCGGTTGGTGGATGACAATGGTAATGATTTGATGTTACCGGACACAGAGATCCCCGCGATGTATATTTTGCCCGCAGGAGCGATCGTTAATCTGCAGGATGGAGAAAGCGTGGGTGTGGGGGATGTCATTGCCCGACTGCCCCTTGAATCCTCTAAAACCAGGGATATTACGGGTGGCCTGCCTCGGGTTGCCGATTTATTCGAGGCCAGAAAGCCCAAGGAGCCTGCTATCCTTGCCGAACGGACAGGGACTGTTTCTTTTGGCAAGGAGACTAAAGGCAAACAGCGGCTAGTCATCACGGAGGAAAATGGTGATGTCTATGAGGAGCTGATTCCCAAATGGCGGCAAATCAATGTATTTGAAGGTGAAAAAGTCGTTCACGGTGAGATTATCGCAGACGGTGAATTGAATCTGCATGACATACTGAGATTGCGAGGGATACCGGCGCTGGCAAACTATCTGGTGAAGGAAATCCAAGATGTATATCGCTTACAAGGGGTAAAAATAAATGATAAGCATATCGAAGCCATTATTCGTCAGATGTTACGCAAAGCAGATATCGTGGATTCCGGCGATACCCATTTTCTCAAAGGCGAGCAAGTAGATCGAGCGCGTTTGATTGAGGAAAATAGAAGGGTTGAAGCAGAAGGTCGACAGGCAGCAAAATATGCGCATGTATTGCTTGGAATAACCAAAGCCTCGCTGGTGACCGAATCATTTATTTCGGCGGCATCATTCCAGGAGACGACACGCGTATTGACGGAGTCTTCGGTCCGTGGTAGTCGAGATAACCTACGAGGATTGAAAGAAAACGTTATTGTAGGACGTTTAATCCCCGCAGGTACTGGCTTGGCTTTTCATGAGCAAAGGCGGCACAAACGCCACATGAGTGAGATGCTCGCGCGTGAGCTTGCAGTCGTAACTTCGGGTTCTGACAATGGCAATGAGGGACCCGCTGAAGTAGTCATGGAGAATGCAGAAGAAACCTTGAAACATAATCGCTCACCAGAAAGTGAGTGACGTTTAGTGTCCGGATTCCTTGACATTGTCAAGTTTAGCAACTAACATTCTGGGTCTTTTGGCGGGCTGCGCGGAGCGTATCCCGCCGTCTGTTTCCGGCTCGGAGAGGATAGGTTAATGGCTACGATCAACCAGTTGGTGCGCAAACCGCGCAAGCGAAAAAAGGAAAAAAGTACAGTTCCCGCCTTGCAGTCCTGCCCACAACGACGAGGGGTTTGTACGCGCGTATATACTACTACCCCCAAGAAACCAAACTCGGCTATGCGCAAGGTCGCGCGCGTCCGCCTGACCAATGGCTATGAGGTGAGTAGTTATATTGGTGGCGAAGGGCATAATCTGCAGGAGCACTCGGTGGTTCTAATCCGCGGAGGGCGCGTCAAGGATCTGCCCGGCGTTAGATACCATGTGGTACGCGGCAGCCTGGATACCCAAGGCGTACAGAAAAGGCGGCAGGGTAGATCCAAATATGGCGCCAAGCGTCCGAAGAGCTAAGTAGCAATTAATTTTAAGGTAGTCGAAACAGAGAGACATTATGCCGAGAAGAAGAGTAATAGCCAAACGCCAGATTCTTGCTGATCCAAAGTATGGAAGTGAACAGTTGGCAAAGTTTATTAATTTCATAATGGAATCCGGAAAGAAGTCCGTGGCTGAGAAGATCATCTACGGTGCTTTGGACCAAGTTGAAAAGCGTAAGCAAGGTTCTAAACCGCTGGATGTATGGAGTAGGGCATTGGAAAACGTCCGTCCTACAGTTGAGGTGAAGTCTCGGCGAGTTGGAGGGGCAACCTACCAAGTACCAGTTGAGGTAAGGCCGATTCGGCAGAATGCCTTGGCAATGCGCTGGTTGGTGGATGCTGCGCGCAAGCGAGGCGAAAAATCTATGGCGTTGAAGCTTGCCGGCGAACTAATGGATGCTTCGGAGAATAAAGGCGGTGCCGTCAAGAAACGTGAAGATACTCATCGTATGGCAGAAGCAAACAAGGCCTTTTCTCATTATCGTTGGTAAGCAGTAGAGGTATATGACGTGGCACGCAAAACACCCATCGAACGTTACCGCAATATCGGCATTATGGCGCATATCGATGCGGGTAAAACGACAACTACTGAACGTATACTTTTTTATACAGGCGTTTCGCATAAGATTGGTGAAGTTCATGAAGGCGCGGCGGTCATGGACTGGATGGAACAGGAGCAGGAGCGGGGAATCACGATTACCTCAGCAGCAACCACCTGCTTCTGGAAAGGGATGGATCACCAGTTTCCAGATGATCGCATTAATATCATAGATACTCCCGGACACGTTGATTTCACGATTGAGGTAGAGCGTTCATTGCGAGTCTTGGATGGGGCGTGTGCGGTATTCTGCGCTGTGGGTGGCGTGGAGCCTCAATCGGAAACAGTCTGGCGCCAGGCGGATAGGTATCATGTACCGAAAATGGCTTTTGTTAACAAAATGGATCGTTCCGGAGCAGATTTTCTTCGAGTCGTAGGGCAGATTGGGTCTAGGTTGGGTGCGACACCCACCCCTATTCAGTTACCAATCGGCGCTGAAGAGAATTTCAAAGGGGTGGTCGATCTGATCAGGATGCAGGCAATATTCTGGAATGAAGAGGATATGGGGATGACTTATGAGGCTCGTGAGATCCCTTCTGATATGCAGGAAGCCTGCTTGGAGTGGCGTGAAAAAATGGTAGAAGCAGCCGCTGAATCATCTGAGGAGTTGATGGAGAAGTATCTGGAAGGAGACGATCTGACAGAGGACGAGATTCGTCAGGGTTTACGTGTTCGCACCTTGGCAAATGAGATTGTTCCTACACTTTGCGGTTCTGCATTTAAGAACAAGGGCGTTCAGGCTCTGCTTGATGCTATTGTCTATTACATGCCCTCACCAAAGGACGTCCCTGCAATCACAGGACATCTTGATAATACCGATGAAACGCCTGCCGAGCGCTATCCTGGTGATGATGAACCTTTTTCAGCTTTGGCATTCAAGATAGCAACCGATCCTTATGTCGGTTCTTTAACTTTTTTTCGGGTGTATTCCGGTGTTTTGAGCTCTGGTGATACTATTTATAATTCAGTCAAGGGGAAGCGGGAAAGGATTGGGCGGTTATTGCAAATGCATGCGAATTCACGTGAAGAAATCAAGGAAGTACGCGCAGGAGATATTGCAGCTGCAGTGGGTCTGAAGGATGTCACAACGGGTGATACGCTTTGTGACCTGAACAATGTCATCATCTTGGAGCGGATGGAGTTCCCGGAGCCAGTAATTTCCGTGGCCGTCGAGCCGAAAACAAAGGCGGGTCAGGAGAAAATGGGGCTCGCACTCTCTAAGTTGGCTCAGGAGGATCCCTCTTTTCGGGTACATACGGATGAAGAGTCGGGACAGACGATCATATCGGGTATGGGTGAGTTGCATCTTGAAATTATTGTCGACCGTATGAAGCGTGAATTCAAAGTTGAAGCCAATGTGGGTGCACCACAAGTTGCCTATCGGGAAGCTATACGCACCACGGTAAAACAAGAGGGTAAGTTTGTTCGCCAGTCGGGTGGCCGCGGTCAATATGGCCATGTTTGGCTTCGACTTGAGCCACTGGAAAGAGGGGCAGGTTATCAATTCGAGAATGCCATCGTGGGTGGTGTGGTTCCGAAGGAATATATTCCAGCGGTTAATAAAGGCGTACAAGAGCAGTTACAGAATGGTGTACTCGCAGGCTATCCAGTTGTTGACATTAAAGTAACTTTATTTGATGGCTCCTATCATGATGTAGATTCATCGGAGATAGCCTTCAAGATTGCCGGATCTATGGCATTTAAAAGTGGCGTCATGAAGGCGAACCCGGCATTGCTGGAACCGATCATGAAGGTCGAAGCAGTAACTCCTGAAGAATATATGGGTGATGTGATGGGTGATCTTAATCGCCGGCGTGGTTTAGTACAGGGTATGGATGATGCTCCATCAGGTAAAATCATTCGCGCAGAGGTTCCTCTGGCCGAAATGTTCGGTTACGCCACTGCCTTGCGTTCAGCCACTCAGGGGCGGGCAACTTATTCGATGGAATTCGAAAAATATGCAGAAGCACCCAATAATGTCGCGGATACAATAATTAAGAAAGCATCCTGATTAAGGCAGTTTATTGATATTAAGGAGGAAATAGCGATGGCCAAGAAGAAGTTTGAGCGTACGAAGCCGCATATCAATGTC
>CAZUKD010000031.1:0-15646 GCA_964620825.1 uncultured Ectothiorhodospiraceae bacterium | reverse complement strand
CCGCTCATTGATGGCGTAGCCGGCAGTGGTGTGCTGACTTAATGAGCAGATTCTAAGTAGTTACCTTTATGTAACGCTATTTATAATGACCTACATTAGCGATCAACAGGCATGACTTTCTCACAACAAATGGTAGGAGATCGTAAATTAGTCACTTCTAATAATAGATCGATTCAATGTGACCGATACCTGATATCGATATAGTCACGTTTTGTATAACCGATATAAAGTTGTCGTGGGCGCCCAATACGTGCTTCGGAGCCAGCCATCATTTCCATCCATTGCGTCACCCAGCCCACAGTACGCGCCATAGCGAAGACGACCGTGAACATGTTCATGGGAATACCGATGGCTTTCAGGATGATGCCGGAATAATAATCCACGTTAGGGTAGAGATTGCGCTCCTTAAAATATTCATCTTTTAGAGCAATGCTCTCGATTTCCATGACGACATCTAGGAGCCTGCGATTGATGTCATCGGCACCTAGAGAATCCAGCAGATCATGGCAAACCCTGCGAATTAGTTTGGCGCGGGGATCATAGTTTTTGTAAACGCGATGGCCAAACCCCATCAATCGGTAGCGATCATTTTTGTCTTTTGCCCGGTCAATATAATGTTGTACCGATTTGTCAGATGCCACGATTTCTTCGAGCATGTGAATAACCGCTTCATTGGCGCCACCATGAGCGGGTCCCCAGAGCGATGCGATACCCGCAGAAATGGCTGCGAAAGGGCTGGCTTCTGAGCTACCGGTAAGCCGTACGGTGGAAGTTGAAGCATTCTGTTCGTGATCGGCGTGCAGAATGAGAATGAGATCCAGGGCTTTGGCGAAATGCTCGTTTGGAATATAGGGTTCACTGGGAACGGCAAACATCATTCGAAGAAAATTTTTAGGGAAACTATATGAATTGTCGGGGTAGATAAAGGGTTCACCAATGGAATGTTTGTAACTCCATGCCGCAATGGTTGGCATTTTGGCAATCAACCGATAGGCTGCCAGCTCCCGTGCTTTCGGGTCATGCACATCCAGGGCATCCTGGTAAAAGGCTGATAGGGCGCCCACGACACCAACCATAGTGGCCATGGGATGCGCATCATGACGAAAGCCACTGACGAACCGACGCATGGCTTCATGCAACATGGAATGGTGCGCTATCATGTTTTCGAACGTGGCCAATGCTTCGGTAGTGGGTAGCTCCCTGTGGAGCAGTAGGTAGCATACTTCCAGGTAGGAACTCTTTTCAGCCAGTTGCTCGATTGGATAACCACGATAGCGCAGGATACCTTTTTCACCATCGATATAAGTAATTGCACTTTTGCAGCTGGCAGTCGAGAGAAATCCCGGATCAAAAGTGAAATAACCCAGTTCTTTGTAAAGAAGACGAACATCAATCGCGGCGGGCCCATCAGTCCCCTTAAGCAGCGGCAACTCGATTTTGTGGCCGTTCGTGTTGTCGATCAAAGTTATAGTATCCTTTTTATCCATGGGGTATCCTCGTGGTGGATTAGATGGACTCTATATTAGCAGAGGCCGGTTCGATGCCATGTCGTTCTAGCTATTGCCCAATTTTATTTCCCGCTGGTAGACCAGTACTGAAGTCAAGCGGATGATGCCGAGCACCAATAACAGTACGCTGATAGCATAGATGCGGTTTATCGGATACTTGTTTTCGAAAAGTCCGATCATGACATCGCGCAAGACGAAAACAATAGCGGCATCAATGATGAAGGTGAGACGCAGGCGATTAACATGGAAGTAATCGATCAGTGAGCGGGAAAGCTCTATGATGACGAATAACGACAGCACCTGGCTGATAACGTGAACATAATTCTTGGTGATCTCGGCATTGTGGAACAACTCAATGAGCAGAATGAAAAGTTGGCCCGTGCCGATGATGACCCCCAAGATCAGAAAAAATAGCATGATCGCAAATACGATATTAATGACATAGTCAAATAATCTCCTCATGCCCAAGGCTAACTTTCCCAACGGATCCAGCATTACGATCACCTGTTAGATGAATAGGAGGCAAAATGATCTCTCAGATAGATCGCTTCTGTCCAGAGCGGAAGTAACCATATTTTGACCGGGGCGACAAACGCCGACTAAAAATATTGATCAATCGTCGCGCGGAGCGGGTGAAGCCGTCATCTGGCTGTCATACGGGCGCCGTAAAATGCGTGCAGCCAGGCTTAAAGGTTGCTGGTCATTACGTCTCCAAACATTGAGGGTAAGAAAATGCTTAAGCGATTCAGTAAAGGAATGGTTCTAGGGGTGACCCTGCTTGGTGCAGGACTCATGGCCCCGGTTCATGCACAAGTATCACAGATTAATGGCGCAGGCTCGACTTTTGCCTATCCTTTGTATTCACAATGGGCTGCTATTTATTATAAAAAATATGGTGTTGCCCTAAATTACCAGTCCATCGGTTCCGGTGGCGGGATTCAGCAAATCTATGCGCATACTGTGGATTTTGGTGCCAGTGATGCGCCGCTTAAGTTGGCCACTTTGCACAAACATGACCTGGTTCAATTCCCCACCGCCATGGGCGGCGTTGTCCCAGTGGTCAATATCTCTGGCATCAAGGCGGGACAGATGCACTTAACCGGCAAGATTCTTGCTGATATTTACCTAGGCGAAATCATGCGCTGGAATGATCCCCGGATCGCTCGATTGAATCCCGGCTTGTCTTTGCCGAACGAGGCGATTACCGTGGTGCACCGTTCCGACGGCTCCGGTACGACCTTTATTTTCACTAATTATCTGACCAAGATCAGTAAAACCTGGGCTAAGGATGTGGGTAACGCCAAGGCGGTTTCCTGGCCGACAGGGATTGGCGGCAAGGGGAATGAGGGCGTGGCGGCATACGCCAAACGGATTTCGGGCGCAATCGGCTACGTTGAATTTGCCTATGCGATACAAAATCACATGAGTTATGTGCTGATGAAGAATCGCGCAGGGTACTATGTCAAACCAAGTATCCGAACCTTTCAGGCCGCGGCAGCGGGTGCGGACTGGCAGCATGCACCGGGATATTATCTGATTCTGACCAATCAGCCAGGCGCCAAGAGTTGGCCAATTACCGGAGCGACTTTCGTATTAGTCTATAAGCATCCATCCAATCCCCAGCGTACCCTGGCCGTTTTAAAGTTTTTCGATTGGGGCATCAAGGATGGTCGGAAGATTGCTGAAAACCTGGATTATGTACCGATGCCCATAAAGGTCGTGCATATGATTGTGCATACTTGGGAACAGAAAATTAAGGGCTCGAATGGCCAACCACTATGGAAGCCGTTTATGGGTTACTGATTCATTCGCAAGAATCCGGTATTATTTGTCTGCTTCTGACAGGGGGTTGCCAAGGGCTTCTCCCTGTTTTCGCTAGTGCCACTTGATTTATCTCAAGTTGAATACCGTTGCGATCAGGGATATGAAGATCCCATCCAGGAATTTGTGTTGTTTCGATGAGGATATCCAGTGTGAGTAGTCATCCTTCGCGTTTCAAACTGTCAGGGGCGGACGCCCTGTTCAAGCTTGTCACGCTCGGGTTTGCGCTACTGGTGCTGGGTTCCTTGCTGGCCATTCTGGTGGACTTGTTTGATCGTGCCTGGCCGGCATTTTCGCATTATGGCTGGCATTTTTTTACCAGTACTGCATGGAATCCGGTTACTGAAAAATTTGGTGCGTTGACCTCCATATATGGGACGGTAGTAACATCATTCATTGCCATTTTTCTGGGCGTCCCGATTAGCTTCGGGATCGCTTTGTTTATTACGGAGATGGCGCCGGAATGGGTAAAGCGACCTGTGGGGATTGCCGTAGAATTGTTGGCAGCGATTCCATCCATTATTTATGGTATGTGGGGATTATTTATTTTTGCCCCTTTTTTCGCTGCTTATATCCAACCAGCTCTAAGCCATTCGCTGGGCCGACTGCCGGGTATTGGTCCTTTTTTCCAGGGACCTCCGATCGGTATTGGTATTTTATTGGCAGGGCTGATCCTCGCTATCATGATCATTCCATTCATTGCGGCGGTGATGCGAGATGTGTTCGATGTGGTGCCCAGGACACTCAAGGAATCGGCCTATGCGATGGGCTCTACAACTTGGGAAGTCGTTTGGAAGGTTGTTTTACCGTACACCAAAGTGGGCGTTATCGGGGGTATCATGCTGGGGCTTGGGCGTGCTCTGGGTGAAACCATGGCGGTTACCTTTGTGATCGGCAATGCCCATGATTTTCACCTTTCGCTATTTATGCCGGGTAATACGATCTCTTCAACCTTGGCCAACGAATTCACCGAAGCCAATAGCAAATTACATATTTCCTCATTAATCGCGCTGGGGTTCATCCTCTTCGTCATTACGTTTATCGTGCTGGGTTTTGCCCAACTGCTATTAGTGCGGCTGGAACGCAAACAGGGTGGTGAAAAAAGCTGAGGAACTATGATGGATATTTATCTACGTCGGCGCATCATTAATATCTTCAATCTCACGGCTTCGATTATTGCCACGCTGATTGGCCTATCTTTTTTATTCTGGTTGTTATGGACCCTATTCTCTGAAGGTGCACGTTATTTGAATTGGCAGATTTTTACCGAGACAACCCCGGGCCCAGGTAGTCCCGGGGGTGGTTTATCTAATGCTATTGTCGGTAGTTTGCAACTGACTTTTTTTAGTGTAGTCATCGGGACACCGATTGGCATTCTGGCAGGAACGTATTTGACGGAATTTGGTCGCAAGGCCTGGATTACTCCAGTGATTCGGTTTATCAACGATGTCTTGTTAAGTGCTCCATCAATCGTATTAGGTGTGTTTGTCTATGAAATCATGGTGGTACCGATGCATGGCTTTTCCGGTTGGGCAGGCGCCATTGCCTTGGCTCTGATTGTTATTCCGATTGTCGTTCGCACTACGGACAATATGTTGGCACTGGTGCCGGATCGTCTGCGTGAAGCTGCGGCTGCCCTGGGCGCCCCGCGCTGGAAGGTGACCCTACAGATCGTCTACCGTTCTGCCATTTCCGGGCTGGTGACCGGCGTCATGCTTGCGACTGCGCGCATTGTTGGGGAAACAGCCCCGTTGTTGTTTACCGCGCTGGGTAATCAATTCTGGAACACTGATATGAATAAACCAGTGGCAGCATTGCCATTGACCATTTTCAATTTTGCCATGGGCCCTTATGATCGCTGGCATCAACTAGCCTGGGCTGGTGCTTTGCTGATCACTTTGGCTGTATTGGCGATGAATATTCTTGCCCGTTTATTTTTACGGGGTCGCAAGGTGGACTGAGGTATGGAGCCATTGGTCATGGATCAGAAGGAATGAAGTGGGGCAACAGAATAATGAATAGGGAAATGCCAAAACCGGAAATTGATGATATGCAGGAAAATCGGGATGATGTGACGGGCGAAGGTGAACATGTTGGTCTAAAAAAAATACCGAATCCCAAAGTGATTGTGAAGCATTTAAACTTTTACTACGGGAAGTTCCAGGCTCTGCATGATATTTCTATTAATATTTCAGATCGTAAGGTGACCGCTTTTATCGGCCCATCCGGTTGTGGCAAATCAACCCTGTTACGCACCTTCAACCGGATTTATAACTTATATCCCAATCAGCGCGCCACTGGCGAAATCTTGCTCGATGGAAGGAATATCCTGGACCCAGGGGAAGATCTCAATAAATTGCGAGGTGGGATGGGGATGGTATTTCAAAAACCCACCCCTTTTCCCATGTCTATCTACGACAATATCGCTTTTGGTGTGAAGTTGTATGAACGACTATCCCGTGTGCAGATGGACGAGCGGGTCGAATGGGCGTTGCGCGAGGCGGCACTCTGGGGTGAGGTTAAGGATAAGCTCAAACAAAGTGGAACCCAGCTTTCCGGTGGTCAGCAACAGCGCCTGTGCATTGCTCGCGGCATTGCGGTTAAACCGGAAGTTTTGCTATTAGATGAGCCCGCCTCGTCATTGGATCCGCTGTCCACCCTGAAAATTGAAGAGCTGATCTACGAATTGAAAAGCGATTACACCATTGCGGTCGTCACTCATAACATGCAGCAAGCCGCTCGAGTCTCCGATTACACAGCATTCATGTATCTGGGTAAACTTATCGAATATAATGAAACCAATAAAATTTTTACCAGTCCTGAGAGTAAACAGACTGAAGACTACATCACCGGGCGCTTTGGTTGAGTGCCGTCTGAATTCATCGAGGGTTACAATTCAGAATATGGCAGGTGAGAGTAGGCGCGTACACGCTCCTAAGTGGCGGTATTCTTCCTTCTACACCTGAGATGCTCTGCATGCACTGCCAGCAGATTCGCCCTTTTCGTTGCCCCCGTATAAATCAGCGCTGGACTTACACTGGACCCAGCCTACAGCGTGTGGCTGATTCTGAATTAAGACAAGGAGTTACCAATGAAAGTCGCCATAGTGGGTGCCGGTATCATTGGAGTAACCAGTGCTTGGTTTCTCCATCAATCCGGCCACCAAGTGGTGGTCATCGAGCGGGAAACTGGCCCTGCTCTTGAGACCAGTTATGCCAACGGCGGCATGGTGTCGTGGGGATACGCAACCCCTTGGGCGGCTCCGGGAGCGTTGAAAAGGGCAATGCGCTGGCAGTTTGAACGGGATGCCCCTTTGATTCTCCACTGGCGTTTTGATCAAGCTTTACTGAAATTCATGTGGCGGATGCTGGCAAATTCAAAACCAGAGCGTTATGAACGGAATAAGGCACAGTTGTTGCGATTGGGACGGTATAGCCATCAAAATCTGGTTGCGGTTCGGGAATCAACCGGTTTGCGCTATGACAATGCCAGTACGGGTACCCTGGAGCTGTTTCGGCAGGGTACGCCGGATAAGGAAATTGAATATGAAATGAAAGTGTTCGCTGCAAACGGGATTCCTGTATGTCAACTGGATGTCGAGGGTTGCCTTAAGGTCGAGCCGGGTTTAGTCGAGGCGCGACATTTGTTGACCGGAGGTATTCAATTCTCCGCTGATGAAATCGGTGATTGCCGGTTGTTTACTACACAATTGGCTGAATTAGGGCGACAAAAGGGGATTGATTTTTGCTATGGTGCGTCTGTTTCCAGACTACTTTCGTCGCGAACCTGCGTGACTGGACTAGAGACCGATCAAGGCATTATTGAGGCCGATGCCTATGTGATAGCAGCCGGTAGTTATTCACCCGGGCTGGTGGCGCCGCTTGGAATTGATTTACCGATCTATCCAGTCAAGGGTTATTCACTGACAGCACCAATCATAAATCCTGAGGCGGCACCACGTTCTGCGCTAATGGACGAAGCCCGTAAAGTAGCGATTACCCGCCTTGGAGATCGATTGCGGGTAGCAGGCATTGCCGAGCTTGCCGGCTTCGATCATTCCCTCGATTCCCGACACTATGGTGTTATTCAGCGTGTGGCACAGCAATTATTTCCTCATGCTGCTGATTATTCGGCTATCGAATGGTGGTGTGGGTTGCGACCGATGACGCCAGAGGGGCCCCCCATTATTGGCTCTACTCCTTATAAGGGCCTGTTTCTCAATACCGGGCATGGTACTTTGGGCTGGACGCTGAGCTGTGGCTCTGCCCATGTCCTTGCGGATATTATTTCCAGGCAGCAGCCAGAAATCGATCTGGAGGGATTGACTCTGGACCGATATCGCGTGGTTCCTTCATGAAAATAGGGCGGAGAATGGAATGCGATGCTAGAATTACACGTTTTGCAATGGCTACTTGGCGAGGGAATCAATGGGTCAGATCAAGGAATTATCAGGGGATTATTTGGTAACCAATGCACATATCGGAATTATCCTCTCACGCTTTAATGGATTCATAGCTGAACATTTGCTCGAGGGTAGCCTGGATGCACTCAATCGTCATGGTGTACCTAACGCGCAAATTGAGGTCGTGCGGGTACCGGGTGCATTCGAATTACCACTGGTAGCCCAGCGCATGGCTCGTACTACTAGCTATGATGCTTTAATTGCTCTCGGTGCAGTGATTCGAGGCGCCACTCCCCACTTTGATTATGTCGCCAGTGAAAGCGCAAAGGGTCTGGCGGCAGTGGGCCTGGCTGAGAATTTACCCGTGATCAACGGTGTCCTAACCACGGACAATATTGAGCAGGCGATTGAACGGGCGGGTACGAAAGCGGGTAATAAAGGTTGGGATGCCGCGCTGGGGGCTTTGGAGATGATCAGTCTGTTACGTCAATTGAATGACTGATTTCGCCACCATCCCGAATAAACACCAGTTGATCAAGGCGCGCCGCGCCGCTCGTCGCCTGACTATGCAAGCCCTTTATCAATGGCTCATGACCGGAGATGATCCGAGAGATGTGCTTTCCCAGTTTCAGGCGGATCGCCCTCTGCGTGGAGCCGATCCGGTGTATTTTCGAGATTTGCTGATCGGGGTTCCAGATCAGGCGTCGCAATTGGATTTAGTATTGATTCCGTTTCTGGGTCGATCTATGGATCTGATTGATCCTGTCGAGCGGGCAATTCTTTACCTGGCCACCTATGAGCTACTATTTAAACCCGATGTGCCTTATAAGGTAGTGATCAATGAGGCAATCGATCTGGAAAAGACTTTTGGTGCGGAACAAGGGTATCGTTTCATCAATGGAGTACTCGATAAGGTGGTGCGCCGGGTTCGTCCTGCTGAATTAGGCAGGGCTATCTGAGTTTTGATTTATGGCTGAAGAATTCGATTTGATCCAGCACTGGTTTACCCGAACCTCGCGGCGTGAGGATATCCGTGTTGGTATTGGTGATGACGCTGCGGTTCTCCATCCTCCGCAGCAGCAAGACCTTGTGCTGGCCGTGGACACCCTGATCGAAGGGGTGCATTTCCCTCTTTCAACGCCACCGGAAGCCATTGGCTATAAGTCACTGGCTGTAAATCTCAGCGATCTGGCGGCTATGGGCGCCGACCCGGCCTGGGCCACGCTTGCGCTCAGTCTCCCGACAGCCGACGAGGCTTGGCTGGCGGATTTTAGTAAGGGATTTTTTGGCTTGGCCGAGCAGTATGATGTTGCGCTGGTCGGTGGCGATACGACGCGGGGAAACTTAACGATTACTGTGCAGGTCTGTGGTCACTTGCCGATCAATCAGGCTCTCCGACGGTCTGCCGCGGAGCCTGGTGATGGGATCTATGTGACCGGTACGCTGGGAGATGCGGGTCTTGCCCTGGAATGGCTGTCTGGTAAGCGGAACTTGTCGGATACAGAAGCAGACTTTGTTCTTACCAGACTTAATTGGCCAACACCCCGCATTGAGGCGGGCCGCGCATTGCGAGGGATAGCTCATGCGGCTATCGATATATCAGATGGCTTATTGGCTGATCTGATGCATATTCTTTCTGCAAGCGGGATGGGAGCGGACTTGCAGGCTCAGTCCATTCCTCTCTCGGAGACCGTTCGCAAGCAAGCAGGCGGATTACTGTTGGCCTTATCTGCGGGCGATGATTATGAGTTGGTATTTACCCTGCCTGAATCTACCGAAGCGGATATGCTCTGCCAGATGGCAGATATTGGCGTGAGCGTTACTCAAATCGGCCAAATTTCTGCTCATCCTGGTTTGCGGATTTTCGATGGCGCCGGGCAGCCGATGCCAATAGCCAGAACAGGTTATAACCATTTTAGTGGAGCCATTTGAGGTGCCATAATCATTGGCCTCCTCTGTGCATAGTGTTCACCCATTCTGTATATTCTGGTATTTGGGTTCGGTAGTGTTATCCCTGATTGCAACCAGTAGCCCTATGCCTACTGGTTGCAAGTCGGCCTGCATAGCTCGGTTAGTCTATACCGATATTCTGTTATCATATGATGAGTTTAAGTCATTCATTTTACCCATGAACATACGTACCCGTTTTGCTCCCAGTCCTACTGGATATCTACATATTGGCGGCGCCAGAACGGCACTGTTTTCCTGGCTCTATGCACGTCATCATGGTGGTTCTTTCGTGCTGCGTGTCGAAGATACAGACCTCGAACGCTCCACACCAGAATCCGTTAATATCATCCTTGAAGGTATGGCTTGGCTCGGACTTGATTATGACGAAGGGCCCTTTTATCAGACCGAGCACTTCGATCACTATCGCGAGGTTATCCAACAATTACTGGATAGTGGCCAAGCTTATTATTGCTATTGCACCCGTGAAAAACTGGATGTAATGCGGGCGGAACAACGCGCCCGCGGGGAAAAGCCGCGCTATGATGGCCATTGCCGCACACCTACTGGTAGTCATCCTGGTATTCCACCGGTGGTTCGGTTTCGAAATCAGGCAGAAGGGTGCGTTATTGTCAATGATCTCATTCATGGACCCATCACGTTCAAGAATTCCGAACTCGATGATCTTATTATTGCCCGCTCGGATGGCACACCAACCTACAATCTGACCGTAGTGGTTGATGATCTGGATATGGGGATTTCACACGTTATTCGGGGTGATGATCATATCAACAATACACCAAGGCAAATCAATATTTTCAAGGCACTTGGCGTCTCCCCACCGAAATATGCCCATGCGCCCATGATTCTTGATGAGGATGGCAGGAAGCTTTCCAAACGCAAAGGTGCGGCAAGTATTCTGGAATATCGAGATCTGGGTTTTTTACCTGAAGTGGTGCTGAATTATCTGGTAAGGTTGGGCTGGTCACATGGCGACCAGGAAATCTTCACGCTTGATGAGATGGTTGAGTTCTTTGACGTCAAAGATATCAATAAGGCAGCGTCTGCGCTTAACTATCAGAAATTACTATGGCTCAATCAGGAATATATGAAGAGCGCCCCCCCGGAACATATTGCGCGCCATCTGGTCTGGCATATGGGGCGGTTGGGATTTGATCTCTCCACAGGACCGGATCCTGTTAAGATTGTGGAGATACAGCGGGAACGGTCCAAAACTTTGCTTGAAATGGCCAAAAATAGTACCTTTTTCTATCAGGATTTTGAGCAATTTAATCCCCAGGCAGCCCGTAAGAACCTGACCCCCAAAGCGCGTGAAATTCTGCTGGATCTGCAGCAGATATTTTCAGATCTAGCAGATTGGCGAGCCAGCAGGTTACACCAAATCATCAGGCACTATGCAGAAGTTCGGGAGATGAAGTTGGGGGAAGTTGCTCAACCTGTTCGAGTGTCTTGTAGTGGCGGCACCGTATCTCCTCCTATTGATGTTACCCTGGAATTGTTGGGTAAAGAGCGGGTATTGAGGCGGCTTTATCGTGCAATCGTGTTAATAGAATCCCAACCTGATTCCCTATCAGGGAACTAAAAGGATCAGGTTTCCTGAATCTGGAAGTATAGATGATATCTCCCGCGGGGGAACATTATGGAAAGAGGGAGAAATACCCTAATTTACAATAAATAAATACTTGGGTAAGATGCGCATCTTACCTCTTGTAGGTAAAGCAGAGAACGATGGAGAGGTGTCCGAGTGGTTGAAGGAGCGCGCCTGGAAAGCGCGTATACGGTAATCCCGTATCGAGGGTTCGAATCCCTCTCTCTCCGCCAAATAATTAATAAACTCACTATGAATTACATCTAATTTTAGGGAGGTTTTGGGGCTGTTTAGGCTTCAGTTAGGCACAATTTGAGCCTGATTTGTCAGAGCTGCATGAGTCCATCGGCGGCGAAGGGAGTGAGTGGGGAGAAAGGATTAAGCGCAAATCGGCCATTGGATGGGCGAGGGTGAGAATAAATGATCGGACGTGGGCGCGGGATTGAGTCACAAGGTCTGTGTTCATATAGAAGTGGAAGGGGCTCGCATCAGTCGTTAAAACTTTTGGTACTCTGCCTATGCCAGATATACCCTCGATATTTGTATCTCATGGCTCTCCCATGCTGGCTCTGGAACCTGAAGAGGCCGGAAACATGCTGCATAGACTCGCCGATTGGTTGGGTCGACCTGATGCAATCATAGCCTTTTCACCCCATTGGATGACGTGCCAGTCAGTGGTTGGCGCGAATTCTAAACCAGCCACTATTCATGACTTTGCCGGGTTCGATTCCGCTCTTTATGATTTACGCTACCCGGTTCCGGGGGCGCCCAGTATCTCCAGCAGAGTGCTGGAGATACTAAAAGCTGCGGGTGTCAGTAACCGCAAGGATCCCCAGCGAGGTCTCGATCATGGGGTATGGGTGCCTCTTTCCCTTATGTGGCCTGATGCCGATATTCCTGTTGTGCCGCTATCGATGCCTTGGCCTTTAGATCCGTCAGGTGCCTATCAACTGGGCAGAATCCTGTCGCCCTTGCGCAGGGAAGGTGTACTCCTCATGGGTAGTGGTAGTTTGACACATAATCTAATGGATTTTATTCAGTACGCCGACGCTCGATCTACCGAACCACCCATGCCTTATGTGAGAGAATTTACCACCTGGTTTAGCGAGAATTTAGAACAGCACAATCTCGATGCATTATTTGCTTATCGGCAATTGGCCCCAGATGCGGAGCAAGCACATCCAACAGATGAACATTTATTGCCACTCTTTTGGGCTATGGGCGCCGCAGGAGCAGAATACCAGGCCAGATACTGGCCGGGTGGAATCCAGCATGGAACCCTGAGCATGGATGCCTGGGCATTTTTTAGTCCGAGCTAAAGCAAATGAAGCACCAAGTGGGAAACATGCTAAAGCTGACTGACAGGATATGAACTCAATGAGAACCGCATCAATCTCCTCATTGGGTCTTGATGCGGTTATATTCCCGCTAGATTTTAGAAGGGGACTCTGTTGGTTAGTGCCGGATTAAGAATTCAGCGCCCAAGATGGTCTCCACCAGGATTATCCCATGACTCCACCCAGCACCAGGTCGACATAGATTTAACCGATCAAGTACAGCCAGAATTAAGGAAGTCATTGAATTTCTGATGTTTTAATGAAAGTAGAATATCGTAATAATTACGAATATTTTTTACGTATTCAACGGCGGCCCAACCTGGAGCGTACCCATGAGGTAACTTGGTAAACCATCGTCTTTGTGAAAGTAAAGGTAATAGAGTTCTGATAATTCGCCATTGATCCGGATTTTCCCCGAGTTTCTTTGCGAGTAATTGGGCATCAAAAATATGCTGTAAGCCAAGATTATAGGCAGCCAAGGCAAACCAAGTTCGGTCCGGTTCTTTGATTGCCACGGGTAATTCATGACGTAGTTTTAGCAAATATCGGGCCCCAGCGTGCAGGCTTTGCTCTGGATTAAAAATATCATGGATACCCATGGCTCTGGCAGTACCGAATGTAAGCATCATTAAGCCCCGTACATTCGTCGGCGAGCGGGCGTAAGGATCCCAATGGGATTCTTCATAACTTTGTGCAGCCAGCAAACGCCAATTCAGATGTGCTTGACGAGCAGTCTGTTTCATAATATTTTCAAATCTGGGTAGCCGATTATGAACGTGTTTAAGGAAAGTAACCACACTGGCATAATCCAAGGGTTTCACCCCATTAAAATAAATATTTTCCAGTCGCTGTAGCTCGCCATTTTTTTTAATTTGATTAAAAAAATCAGATATAGCTTGGGATAAATTGAGATCACCCGTTTTTGGCAATGCCCAGGCTACAGATTGGGATTTTCCAATAGAGAAAGCTGCGGCAAGTTGTGGAAAATAATGTCGATTGACAGATAAGTTATCTGATTTATCCAGTGTATAATTAATCCGGCAAGTCACAATTTTTGCCAGAACCTCGTCTTCATTCACCATGTTTATGGTTTGCCATTTTAAATTCGAGTTTTGTCTTGATATCCTGGTCAGGAGCCTCGCATAGATGCTTCCCTTGGGTACGATAATTGGCTTTCCTCGCAAGTCATCGAGATTGGCAGGTGGCCGCTGGTCTTGCCGGTATACCAGGTCGATTCTGATTTTTCTGTAAATGGGCCCAAAGCGAACTAATTTTTCTCTTTCAGGAGTGATGACGATGCCTGCAGCGGCTATATCAACCTCGTGTTTCTCGACAAGTCCGAGTAGATCCACCTGGTTTTTCGGAAACACCCATTTGACCTTGACTCCAAGATATTTAGCGAAATCTTCGACCAGGTCATGTTCAAAGCCTATCGAACCAAAAGGCCCATTGTAAAAGGTAGTCGGGCCATTGCGCGTGGCAACTACGAGACTTCCGGAATTCTCGATGTGATGGAGTAATGTGTTTTCAGATGATGAAGCCCAGTCGCGGAACAGGTGCCAGCCTATAGAGAGGCCAATAATCATCCAAAACAGCAGTATTGAGCCATAGGCCCAGAATCGCTTTCGATTCGATATCTTGCCCCACCTTGCTTTACGCGCCATTCATTGATGCCTGAATAAAACTTCTATTAAACAAGAGAATATCAACTAGGTCAATCGAAGTAAAATTGGTTAACTTATTGGTTATATTGTTATTTCTATTAATCTGCCAGATAACTCTTGGTATGAAGCAACCGATCGCCTGGTTCTTGTGACTAATGGGAGCCTCAAGAAACCATTACGCGCGGGCCAAGTGCAAGGAGTCGCGGGGTGAGCAACGAGACATATCAAGTCGATAGGCGAGGAGTAGGCGAGCACACGACACCGCAATCGGTTCGCGTAGTAGGTTTTAGAGGTTCCCTAATATCGCTGCCGGTGTATGACAGGGCCTCGGCTGGACGGGCTTCAAGATATTACATGAGAACCTTGCAGAGAAATAGGAGCGCGAGGTTTTGGAGTCCAATGGCGAGGTGGATCATGTGTACTTATTTTTGGCCTTGATGCTCAAGGTTACCCCATCCGCGTTCATCAACAGCCTACTTTACATCTCCCCAGCTATTTTGTTGCTACAGACGGAATACGGCGGGGTGACTTTGGTAGGCGTTTCATGCTCAATATGATTATATTCCAGATTTGTTCATTTTCTGGAACTCACATACATAAGTTTTCCTGTTCATACTGATTGGTATAATTTCGGCTGCTTTTTTCCTGATAATGCGGGAAGAGGGGTTCAGAGAGAGAGTTTTTAAACCGGTTTCCGCTGAGAGTGCGGGCAGCATCAACGCTAAGGCATTGATTACCGCGAATCCTTGCTCGATATCTGCTGGGTCGTTTTGGATCAGATCGATTAATTCGGGGATAGCCTGAATCGACTGGTTTTTTCCAAGGGAAATAATTGCTGCCATGCGCACCTCAGAGATGGGGTGTCGAAGCGCTAGAATCAGCCGTTCGGTATAGGTTTTTTTCTTGTCCCATATTTCTAAATTACAACCACAAAATGGGCAACACGAAACAGGGCTTTCGATTTGCTTGAAGCAACTGGGGCAATAGATCATTTTCAGGCCTGACTATCGGCAATCGCCTATTCTTCTGCCCCATAACAGATGCTATGGGTAGGGAAAAACCAGTGTACGCCGTTATGGCAATGATTCAATCCTTTCCGGCGCATTGAATATTTCCAATACCAAGGGAAGATTGACATTGAAGCGGAGCAGGTCTCTAACCCATTCAAGGCCGTGGTTATCGAATCCAGCCTTTCTACGAAAGACGGTGGCACCAACGATATGCTGTTGATTATGCAAAAGACCGGGTGATTCCTTTATAACCTTGGGGCAGTAGTGATATGAAATAGGTTAGCTATATGTTAGGCTCTTCCCCTGATCGAGTGGGTAGATTTCACCTGCTCACCCCATCAGGGTAGA
>CAZUKD010000030.1:0-15933 GCA_964620825.1 uncultured Ectothiorhodospiraceae bacterium | reverse complement strand
TGCACGTGATAGTCGATATTGACCTTCACCGGCTTGATGTCGACATAGCGGTAGGAGTGACGGGCAAGGGTTTGAGCGCAGGCTGATCCAGCTGCTCGAACGCCTGGCGGTGGTTCCCCACCAACTGCTTGAACGGCTTTTCGTTCAGTTCATCAAGCAAGGCGCGGATGCATTGGTTCAGCTCGGCCAGTGAGAAGAAGGTGTGGTGGCGCAGGCGCGCCAGGATCATGCCCCTCTTCATCCACCAAGAGCAATACCTGGGCATGCCGGCGTCGATCAGCCGCTTCACGTCCCCGACTTACCAGGTCTTCAAGCTAGGCACGTTTCTCTGACGTTAAACGGACCACATAGTACTTTTTCATTTTCAAACTCCTAGACAGGTTATTCAAGCTTATTGAGAAGTTAGATTTACATCCTAATTTATATAATTGAAGAATTACAAGGATAAATCAACAATCTGCACAGGTATCCATGGTCTCGAAATCATAGGTGATTTCGGCCATGGCTCCCAGCATTAGTGAGGCTGAACAGTATTTCTGCGCAGAAAGCTCAATGGCCTTAGCCACCCGCTGCTCGCTAAGATGACATCCGCTAATGATAAAATGTACATGAATACAGGTGAACACCCGCGGCAATTCTATAGCTCGCTCGGCGTCGAGCAATGTCTCGCATCCCGTCACTTGCTGGCGCCCGCGCTGAAGGATCATTACCACGTCAAAGGCGGTGCATCCCCCCATACCGAGCAAGAGCATTTCCATGGGCCGCAGACCCAGGTTACGTCCACCTGCATCTGGGGCGCCATCCATGACTACGGAATGACCACTATCGGACTCGCCGACGAAACTCATATGATCCAGCCACTTGACTCGTGCCTTTATCATTTTGCCTCCTGCTCAAAAAAGAGTTTATTGAGGGCTACTCCCGGATCCGGAGCACGCATCAGCGCCTCGCCCACCAGAAAAGCCTGGATCCCCGCCGCGCGCATGCGCAGAACATCGGCGGTAGTGTGAATACCACTTTCAGTGATCACCCGCCGCTCCGACGGGATGGCAGAACACATATCCAGCGTGTTTCCCAGATAGGTTTCGAAGGTCTTGAGATTACGGTTATTGATGCCCAACAATCCACCAGGAAGAGCCAAGGCGCGTTCGAGTTCAGTCGGCGTATGTACCTCGATGAGTGCATCCATGCCCAGTTCATCGGTCAGTTCGTAGAGTTTGCGCAACCGCTCATCGGTCAACGCAGTCACGATCAGGAGCACACAATCTGCACCCAGCGTGCGTGATTCGTAAATCTGGTAGGGATCGATCATGAAATCCTTGCGCAACACCGGCAATGCGCACGCTCTGTGCGCCGCGTACAAATAGCTTCCATCGCCTTGAAAGAAATCGTGGTCAGTCAAAACCGATAGGCAAGCAGCGCCGGAGCGAGCGTAACTGGCGGCGATTGCAGCAGGATCGAAATCCTCGCGAATCAAGCCTCGACTTGGTGAGGCGCGTTTGATTTCCGCGATCACCGCAGGTTTACCAGCACCAATACAGGTTTCAATTGTGCCTGCAAAAGGCCGTACGGCTTCAGTGTCAGCAATTCTTGCGCGCAACTCTGCCAGCGGCCATTGTCGCTGGCGTTCTTCGACCTCGTCGCGCTTGCGCGCAAGGATAACATCAAGAATCGTGCTCATGACCTCACTTTAGGCCAATTCCTGGCTAAAGCTCGCAAGAGCACTCAGGCGCTCATGGGCACCGCCGCTATCGATAGCCTCTACGGCCCTGCTGACACCCTCGGCGAGGCTGCCCACCGCATCGGCAGCGTACAACGCTGCGGCGGCATTGAGCAACACAATGTCCCGAGCCGGCCCTTGCCGACCCTCCAGAATACCCGTAAGGAGCGCTAGGCTTTGGCTGACATCCTCCACCCGCAAAGTATCTAGTGGCGCGGTTTTCAGCCCCAGGTCCTCAGGCGTGAGCCGATAGGTATTGATCTGACCGGCACGCAATTCTGCTACTTCGGTAGGAGCCGCGATACTAATCTCGTCAAGCCCGTCTTCCGCATGAACTACCAGCGCATGTTGACTGCCCAATCGGCCGAGCACTTCGGCCAGGGGTTCAAGCCATCTCCGGTGATAAACACCGAGCAAGTGATGTCGTACCCCGGCTGGATTAGTTATTGGCCCTAGCACATTAAACAGTGTGCGCACGCCCATTTCCCGGCGCGGGCCGGCAGCATATTTCATCGCTGCATGATGGCGTGGTGCGAACATGAAGCCGATACCGATTATTTCAATACAGCGAGCGATCTGCTCCGGCTCCAGATTCAGATTCACTCCAGCCGCCTCCAGTACATCGGCTGCCCCGGAACTACTGGAGACCGAGCGGGTACCATGCTTGGCGACACGCACCCCTGCGCCTGCGACGACAAAACTGGCTGCGGTAGAAACATTAAACGTGTGCGCACCATCGCCACCCGTACCAACGATATCGACCACCCCGTCAATATCGACGCTTACCGCTATCGCTAGATTTTGCATCGTTTCGGCAGCCGCAAAGACTTCTGTTACGGTCTCGCCTTTCATGGACAAACCCATCAAGATAGCACCGATTTGCGCTGGTGTGGCTTCACCGGTCATGATTTGTTGCATAACCGTACGCATCTCCTCGGCATCCAGATCTCTGCCGGCTTGCAGTTTCGCAATAGCGGCGGGAAGGTTCATGCTGTAGTCTCCTGTGGTCGAGGGCCGTGCAAGAAATTTTTCAGTAAATCGTGCCCCTGCGGAGTCAGGATGGATTCGGGGTGGAATTGTACCCCTTCC
Source organism: uncultured Ectothiorhodospiraceae bacterium (assembly GCA_964620825.1). Classification (GTDB taxonomy): domain Bacteria; phylum Pseudomonadota; class Gammaproteobacteria; order DSM-5130; family Acidihalobacteraceae; genus Acidihalobacter_A. The sequence continues at coordinate 13,124 of CAZUKD010000030.1, read as the reverse complement.
ACAGCCAGCGTTTTATGCCGTACCCCCATGATCTCATCGAAGCCATCATCGACTCGCTGGGTCCAGGCGGTAATCTCCAAACAATCCGGTAAGTTATCGCGCACGAGTACCAGCGAATGATAACGAGTAGCCTGTATGGGTTGCGGTAGGCCAGCAAATACACCCTGATCCCCATGGTGAATCAATGAAGTCTTGCCATGCATGATTTCCTGTGCATAAACGACTTTGCCCCCGAAAGCCTGACCAATACACTGATGTCCCAGACAAACACCCAGAATCGGGATACGCCCAGTAAACCGTTCAATCACCGCTAGTGAAATACCGGCTTCGTTAGGTGTGCAGGGACCCGGGGAAATAACGATGTGACTTGGTGAGAGGATTTCGATATCCGCAGGATCAAGGGTATCGTTACGAACTACCTTGACCTTGGCGCCTAGCTCCCCCAGATATTGCACCAGGTTGTAGGTGAATGAATCATAGTTGTCGATCATCAACAGCATGTTTTCCTCCCGTTCAACTAAGGAAAGTATCCAGGCCCGCTTCGGCCAGTGCTACGGCATTGAACATGGCGCGCCGCTTATTGATCGTCTCTTCCCATTCGGCAGCAGGTCTGGAATCGTGGACGATCCCGCCGCCTGCCTGGATATGCAGCTCACCAGACTGGATCACTGCGGTACGAATAGCGATGGCGGTATCCATGTTGCCATTCCAGGCCAGATAACCCACTGCGCCCGAATAAATCCCGCGTCTGACCGGTTCAATTTCATCGATAATTTCCAGGGCCCGGATTTTGGGCGCCCCACTGACTGTGCCCGCGGGGAAAGTAGCGCGGAGCACGTCGATAGCACCCAGGCCGGGTTTCAGTCGACCTGTGACATGAGAGACGATATGCATAACATGGGAGTAACGCTCGATCACCATTTTTTCCCGAACCTGTACCGAGCCGGTTTCACTCACACGACCGACATCATTACGTCCCAGATCGATCAGCATAAGATGTTCGGCCAACTCCTTGGGATCTGCCAGCAATTCCTGCTCCAGCACCTGATCTGCGGCTTCCGTGTGCCCACGCGGGCGAGTGCCCGCAATCGGTCTGACAATAACCTCCCCACCTTCGAGACGGGCCAGAATTTCTGGTGAAGAACCGACGACATGAAAATTATCAAAATCGAAATAATACATGTAGGGCGAAGGATTCAGAGTACGCAAGGCCCGATAAACATCCAGTGGAGATGCGGCAAGCGGAATGGTCATGCGCTGCGAGGGTACCACCTGCATGACATCGCCTTCGACGATATAATGCTTAATGTATTCGACCGCCCGTTCATATGCTTCCCGCGTGAAGCTGGCACGAAAATCCTTCTCCTCAACCTGGCGCAGGGGTGCGCTTATCCGATAATCGATCCGTGCCTTACGCACCCGGTTGACCAGATCATCCAGATGGTGCCCGGCATGGAGCAGGGCATCGTGACAGTCGGGATTGGCATGCACGATAAAAGTGAGCTTGCCGCTCAGATTGTCGTAGACTACGACCTCCTCTGACAACAATAATATAATATCAGGTGTATTCAAGGGGTCGGGTTTACCCGATTCGATCTGGCTCAATCGTGGCTCGATATAGCGCACAGTGCCAAAACCAAAATAGCCGACCAGGCCGCCACTGAAGCGGGGTAGCCCTGCCAGATCAGGGACCTTCTGTTGCTGCTGAAAATCCTCGATCCAGGCCAATGGATCGTCAACTTTGAGCCGTTCGATAACGATACCATCCCGGCTATGGATCACCTCGTGATCACACACTCGAATAATTTCTCGCGCAGGCAACCCGATGATCGAATATCGCCCCCATTTCTCCCCTCCCTGAACGGATTCAAGCAGGTAACTATAAGGCGCATCAGCGGACAGTTTTTGATAAACGGACAATGGTGTATCGAGATCGGCGAGGATCTCGCGAATAACCGGGATACGATTGTAACCACTGGTAGCAAGTTTTGCGAAATGTTCTGGGGTCATAGCGATTCTCGAATCGGAATTACAGCACTATAGTACAAAACCAGGGTGAGAGCGTCACTGCACTCTGATTTTGAATACCCAGCAACCTTAGCCCAATAAAGGAATAGTATCGCAATGCTAAACAGAGAATAATTAAGTTATAGCTCTTCCAGACCCTGAAAAATCTGTACTTTGAATCCCCTGTGATCCGGGTAGTTTCTCGCTTTTAGTAAATTCCCTAACAGATTGCTACACCAAAAAATGAGTAATCCATCAGCCTTCCAGGTTAAGCACAATAACTCACGGTTGTGATGCTGAAATAAATACTTTAGGCAGTTCAGCTAATGAATCAATGATTACATCGGGGCGCTCCTCACTGATATCACGCCCATGATTATAACCATAGCTAACACAAACGCAGGCAAATCCAGCCGCACGTGCGGCCTCGACATCACTGTGCGAGTCACCGATCATAACACTGGCAGATTGCGGGATATGGAAATATTCACTCGCATATAATAATGGCCGGGGAGAAGGCTTGCATTCTGGCAGAGAATCGCCACTGATGACGATTTCGAAATACCGTTTCAAATCGAAGTACTCCAGCAGGGGCAAGGTAAAACGCTCCGCCTTGTTGGTCACGCAACCCAGCCGGCAACCTACCCGAGACAAAAAATTGAGCCCCTCTTTAACTCCCGGATAGGTACGACTACGTTCAACGCCATGTGCAGCGTAAAGTTCCATAAAAATCGGCAAGGCCATCTCTTTAAGTTTGGCCTCTGGCAGACCATCGATATCGTCGACCAAAGCCCGCTCTACCAGTCTCTCGATACCGTTGCCAACCCAGTGGCGAATCGACATTTCGTTGCGCTCAGGTAGACCAAGCCCCCGCAACATGCGATTCACGCACCAAGCTAGATCCGGCACACTATCCACCAAAGTACCGTCGAGATCGACAAGTACCAATTCTGGCATGACCAGCATGATCTCCTTCAAGCCCGGGCCAACTCATCACGCATGGCGCGAATCACGCTATCGTAGCGGTGTTGATCATTATCCCTGGCCGCACTAAAGATTGCCGACCCGGCAACAAAGGTATCCGCACCCGCTTGTTTGATCTCACGGATATTATCTACTTTGACTCCCCCATCGATTTCGAGCCGGATATCAAGGCCGCTTTTATCGATAATGCGCCGGGCTTCACGCAACTTGCGCAGGGTGGTGGGGATAAATTTCTGGCCACCAAATCCCGGGTTAACCGACATCAGCAAAATCATATCTATCTTGTCGAGAACGTATTCAAGATAGCTCAGGGGAGTGGCTGGATTAAATACCAATCCGGATTTGCAACCCTGCTCGCGGATGAGTTGTAAACTCCGATCGAGATGCTCAGAAGCTTCTGGGTGAAAAGTGATATAAGTCGCCCCCGCCTGGGCAAAATCAGGAATGATACGATCGACAGGCTTGACCATCAGATGAACATCGATCGGAACGGTTACGCCATGTTTGCGCAAGGCATTACAAACCAGCGGACCAATGGTCAAATTGGGGACATAATGGTTGTCCATGACATCAAAATGAATAATGTCGGCGCCAGCTGCGAGCACGTTATCAACTTCTTCTCCCAAGCGCGCGAAATCAGCCGAGAGGATGGATGGGGCGATCAGATTGTCTTTAGCCATGGCAGGATACTCCGGGATAAGATCATGAGAAGCATACTTTAGCGCAACAAACCGATTTTTTCTAATTCTTGTCATCACCCTGTCGTTGGGCGCTTGCATACCCCGGATACAGTCGGTATATAGTGGCTCCTGACCTATCTTCGAGGGGATTCAAGAATGAGAATTATATTATTGGGTGCTCCCGGTTCCGGTAAAGGCACCCAGGGCAAGCTGCTGATGGAATACTATGGTATTCCCCAGATTTCAACGGGCAGCCTATTGCGCGCTGCGGTCACCACGGCTTCCCCGCCAGGTCTGGAAGCGAAAAGTTATATGGGAGCCGGGCAACTGGTTCCAGATGACTTGGTACTGCGCATGATCCGGGAACGCCTCGCTGTAGAAGATGCCCGGCAAGGATTTATTCTAGATGGATTTCCACGCAACCGCGCCCAGGCCGTGGCACTTGATGGGATACTAAACGAATTAAGTAAACCCCTTAACGCCGCCCTATTCATCAATGTCGGCCACGATACTCTGAAAAAAAGGTTACTGGGGCGCCTGACCTGTTCACATTGTGGCGCCGTTTTCAACAGCTACACCAATCCCCCCGGAAAATCCGACATTTGTGATTATTGTGGCAAGCCCCTGGAACATCGCGCCGATGATAACGAAGAAACCATCCAGGCCCGCCTGCAAGTTTATGTAGAGCAGACTACGCCCGTCATCGACTATTACCGGAATCAACAATTATTGCTGAAAGTATCCGGCCTGGGGGCCATTCAAACCATCTTCCGAAAGATCATTCAGGCACTTGAACAGGATCAAGGGTGAGATACACTTTACCTGCTACAGCAACCACCCTGTCGACCGAGATGGCTATGCAGATTGCCGAAGCACTCAGTGCTATCAGGCTTGTCTTACGGCAAACATCGACCTGATTTCCCTCTACATATGCCCAAGCTATTTCGCAAACGAATTTTCGCCGGTATTTCCAGCTTACTGACCGGCCTGGAACTGCTGGCTATTCCTGCGCACGCCCATACCCCTCTTTCGATGAATCGGAAACTCTGTCCACTCAAGCCCGGGCTGGAGGTACCGATTTACCCAGGTAAGCGCATCCATGCGAAAGCCAATCAGGTGACGCTTAAGCGTCATGGGATTTCCGTGTTGACCGGACGCGCCCAGATCAGCGAGGGCAATCAAACCCTGCTATCTGATCGCATCGAATACAATCAGCAAACTGAAGAGGCTTTTACTCCGCTAGCGGTCACTCTAAAGACACCACAGATGTGGCTGCACGGTCAGCGGGGGCGCTTCAATCTGGCCAGTCACATCGGCACCTTGGCCGGTGTTCGCTACCGTTACAATCCCACGCATGCCCAGGGTGTAGCTAACCGGGCTGATCTCCGGGGACGTTCACTCACGATCCTGCGCGACGCTACCTACAGCGCCTGTCCTGTCGGTCGGGAGGCCTGGTCCCTGGCGGCCACCAAAGTGCGCCTCGACCACAAAACTGATATTGGTACAGCCCGAAACGTAGTACTCTATTTTCAGGGTCTACCCATCCTCTACACCCCTTATTTGAGCTTTTCTTTGAGCCGCAAGCGCAAATCCGGATTACTTCCCCCCATGGTAGGGGAATCCAGCACCAGCGGCTTCATTTACCGCCAACCGATCTACTGGAATATCGACCCTCAGGCCGACGCTACTTTCACCCCGGAGATTTTCGGACGGCGCGGAGTGGGGCTTGATACCCAGTTTCGTTATCTCAGTCCGCATGCTGACACGGTAACCCAGGGTAACTATCTGCCCCAGGATCGTACCTATGGGGCCTCTCGCTGGTTATATTCCTTCAATCAAAAAACCAATCCACTGCCCGGCTGGCAAACGCACATCAATTATAATCGCGCCTCGGACGATAATTATTTCACCGACCTGGGTAACCAGTTTACGAGCGCTAACGTTACCTTGCTACAACAGAATGCGGCGGCCAGCTATCAGGCGCCCCACTGGTCATTCAACGCCCGGGTAGAAAAATACCAGAATCTCAACCCGCTGTTAGGACCAGCTCAGGTACCCTACCAACTGCTGCCACAATTGAATTTCCACGGCTGGCTCCCCGCCCAACCCTTCGGCCTCCAATTTTCAGACAGAGTTCAATGGACTCGCTTCCTCCGTAGCGACAGCGTCACCGGAACCCGCCTGATTATGACTCCGGAAATAAACCTGCCCCTGTCTGGAGCGTACGGATTCCTTACTCCAACACTACGCTACCGCTTCATCAAAGATCACCTCACCAATCAGTCTACCGGAAATTCGGCCAGTCCGGCGCTTGGTATCCCCATGTTCAGCATACATGGTGGACTATATTTCGAGCGCTACCTGCGCGGCGACCTGATCCAGACGCTGGAACCCGAGGCTTACTATTTGTACGCCCCCTATCGAAACCAGCAGGATTTACCTGTCTTCGATACCATCACGAATATCTTCAGCTACAGTCGGCTGTTTGCTGACAATCGCTTTGCTGGAGGCGACCGGGTTGGTGATGCCAATCAACTCAGCCTGGCGTTGACTACCCGCATCATCAATACCGATACGGGCGAGGAACGTTTGCGCGCAAGCATTGGGCAAATTCTCTATTTCCGCTCCCGCAAAGTCACACTTCACGGTACCCCGGCACAAACCGCTCATCGCTCTGACTACGCCGGGCGCCTGTTCGTAAATATCAATGAAAACTGGAATGCCACCGCCAGTTTGGCTTATAATCCTTACAATCGATTATTTAACTACGCATATAACGGCGTTCAATATCATCTGAGCCATCAGCAACTGATCAATCTGGGTTATCAATTCAATCGCGGCAGAATCAATCAGTCCGACATGAGTTTCATCTGGCCTTTGAATGCCCATTGGCAAGCTGCCGGGCGGTGGGATTACTCACTTCAGAATCACCGGACCCTTGATGTTTTCGCCGGGCTGGAATATGACAGCTGTTGCTGGGCAGTACACTTTCTTGCGCGTCGTTATGTCACCACAGTCCATGGCCAATACGCTAATGCATTTTATTTTGAACTGGTCCTGAAGGGGCTTGGCAACCTCGGCAACTCCATTGGTACCTACCTGCAAAGGACAATACCTTACTATGCGCCTGATTCCTAATCCCCAATTCAAACCTTATCTTATCGTTATTAAGACCGCTTCGAGCGTTCGTCTGGCAGCCATCCTGTTATTGGCCGGACTACTGCTAACGGGCATCGGAAATATTGCCGGGGCTGCGAGCGACCAGAATCAAAAATTGATTCCACTCGATCGTATCGTCGCCATCATCAATAACAACGCCATTACTTGGCGCCAGCTCCAACAACGTATCAGAGAGATCAGGGCTGAATTGGAAACGCGGGGTACCCCCCTTCCCCCTGAACCCACTCTGGAACGACGGGTTCTAAAGAGCATGATCCTGAACCAGGTCCAGCTAGGCATTGCTTCCTACATGGGTGTTAGCATCAGTCCCGTGGTCCTTAACGACGCATTGGCGGAGGTGGCCCACAACAACAGTCTCACGGTAGACCAGTTGCATCAGCGCTTGACTGCTGAGGGTTTCATTTGGAGTGCCTTCGTCAATCAATTACGTGACCGACTCATTACCACCAGGCTCCAACAGCAGATGGTAGATAAGAAAATCCATATTACCAACCGGGAAGTTAATGAATTTCTGGCTCGGTATGCCAACCGGATAGATCCTGGACAGCAATACCATCTAACCCAAATCCTTATTCCCATTCCCAGCAGCGCTTCACCAGAGCAACTCCGCAAAGCCTATACCAAAGCCGAAAAATTGCGTCAACAAGCACTTCATGGAGCCTCCTTCACCAAATTGGCCATTGCCTACTCGGCAGGTCAACACGCCCTGAAGGGTGGAGATCTGGGCTGGATCAGCGCAATGGATATGCCCCGTTACATTTTACAGGCCGTTAATGTCATGAAACCAAGACAAATCAGCCAACCCCTGCGCAGCCCCAGTGGCTATCATTTGATCAAGCTACGAGGTACCCGCGGTGGAGCAAAAATCACTGTTACACAAACCCATGTTCGCCAGATTCTTATCAAGATAACGCCGACTACAAACAGCACTCAAGCCCGCGCCAAGCTTGAGCGCCTGCGGCAGGATATCAAAATGGGCACGCGTTTTACCCATCTGGCAAAGGCCTATTCCCAGGCTATCCATAGTGCTTCCAATGGGGGTGACATGAGCTGGGTCAGCCCGGGAACCCATACGCCAGAATTCGATCGGATCATGCAGGAAACTCTCGTGAATCAGGTCAGCCAGCCTTTTCAAACACCTTCAGGCTGGCATATTATCGAAGTACTAGGGCACCGGGTTCGTAACACAACCGGGGCGATGGTGCACTCTCGAGCGAAGGAGATCCTGTTCCTGCGTAAGCGCCAGGAAGCCTTGAATGTCTGGTTGCGCAAGATTCGTGAACAGGCCTATGTGCATATTCTGCTTACCCAGCCAAAGACAATAAAGAACGCCCTGACCTCGACTGCCAACTGATTCCTGCATGATCCGTTTAGCCATTACCCCGGGCGAACCGTCCGGAATTGGCCCAGATCTGATCGTTCAACTTGCCCAGGAGGCGATTACCAATGATCTGGTCCGCATCGTTATCGTAGATCCCGATCTGCTGCTGGCCCGTGCTCGGGTACTCGGGCTGCCGCTACGGGTCCGCCTCTTTACCGGACTCGAAAACTATGTCGGTGAGTGTGGGGAAATCACCGTGCTGCCCGTCTCCACAGGCGCGCCCGTCCAGCCCGGTCGATTGGAGCCGGCTAACGCTGCCTATGTCCTGGAGACTCTGACCCGAGCCGTCGAGGGTTGCCTTGCGGGCCAATTCGATGGCCTGGTCACCGGCCCGGTTCATAAAGGTATCATCAATAAAGCTGGCATACCCTTTACCGGACATACCGAATTCCTGGCGAATTACTGCAAAATTCCACGCCCGGTCATGATGCTCGTCGCCGATACCCTGCGGGTTGCGCTGGCAACCACCCATCTTCCCCTTTCCGCCGTCAGCCAGAACATCACCCAAGCTAGCCTGGAAGAAGTGCTACGGATTCTTGACCATGACTTGCGCTGGCATTTCGGTATCAAACGGCCACGAATTCTCGTTTGTGGGCTCAACCCTCATGCTGGAGAAGGTGGTTATCTGGGCCGTGAGGAAATCGACATCATCGAACCTGTACTGGAATGTCTGCGCGAGGATGGGCTCGACCTTGTCGGCCCACTGCCTGCTGATACCCTGTTCACTCCGCGGTATCTTCAAATCGCAGATGCGGTGCTGGCCATGTATCACGACCAGGGTCTGCCGGTACTTAAATACGCCGGTTTCGGGCACGCGGTCAATGTCACTCTCGGTCTGCCGATCGTGCGTACCTCGGTAGATCATGGTACGGCGCTGGATCTTGCTGGAACCGGCCAGGCTGATCACAATAGTCTGAAACAAGCCTTGCTACTCGCCGAAAACCTGGCTCGACGAACCCCCTTCTCGTAACATGAATCCCCAGCTACGCAAACGCTTTGGCCAGCACTTCCTGCGTGATGCAAGCATCATTAACCGGATTACCAACGCTATTGATCCCCGGCCGGGAGAGCAGCTCCTAGAGATCGGTCCGGGTGGAGGTGCGTTGACCGCCGCCTTGCTCCAACATACTGACAGTCTGCACACCATCGAGATCGATCGGGATCTTGCTGCTTCCCTGCAACAGCGTTTTAGCGGCAAAATCAACCTGCATGTCGGTGATGTGCTCGCCTTCGATTTTGGCCGGATCGCCAATAACCAACCCTGGCGCATCGTCGGTAACTTACCCTACAATATCTCTACCCCACTTATTTTTTATTTGCTGGGGTCCAGTCTTCCTATCACAGACATGACTTTCCTGCTGCAATGGGAAGTTGTTGAAAGACTTGCAGCTAATCCCGGCCGCAAATCCTATGGCCGACTGTCAGTGATGACTCAATATCGCTGCGCTGTTCAACCCCTGTTCCAGGTCGCTCCCAGCGCTTTTAAGCCACCACCCAAAGTTCAATCTGCACTGGTGCGACTCACTCCACATACTGCACCGACCGCAATAGCCAAGAACGAAGCGTGGTTCGCCCGCATCGTGGCGCAAGCCTTTTCCCAACGCCGCAAGACTCTTGGCCGGGCACTGCGTAATCTGATTGATCCCCATGCTTTCAGTTGGGTAAATATTGATCCGGGGCGGCGTGCAGAAACCCTCACGGTAGAAGAATTTACCTACTTAGCCAATTATTCGATCGACAATACCCTTTAATCAGCGAAACTCGATGGAGAGACACCTGTATACTGCCCGCCACCCTTGCTATTATCAGGGCGACATGAGCCTACTTCACTCACCTGATAATCTCACGCCCAAGAGTCAAGAGTACTGAATAAAATCATCTAATATTATAATTTTTATCCCAATTAGGATAGGAGATCCCAATGTCCACTCAGCAACACCCCCTCGACCGACTCGCAAACCTTGGCCAGAGCATCTGGTTGGACTATATCCGCAGAGACCTGTTAACTACCGGCAAACTGCAACGAATGATCGAAGAAGACGGATTGTGCGGCATGACATCCAATCCATCCATCTTCGAAAAAGCAATTGCTGAAAGTAACCTATACGATCAGTTTATTGCCCAGGAACTGACTGCTGCCGATAGCCCGCTTTCCGATCAGGACTTGTTTTATCGGCTGGCTATCGCTGATGTGCAGCAAGCTTGTGATGCTTTCGCCCCGGTCTACCAAGCCAGCGACCATCACGATGGTTTCGTCAGCCTGGAGGTTTCCCCGGATCTCGCGCGCGATACGAAGGGCACGATCCGCGAAGCTAAATCGCTATGGAATCGCGTCAATCGCACTAATCTAATGATCAAAGTGCCAGCCACTCGAGAAGGTCTGCCAGCCATTCGTGCATTGCTTGAAGCCGGGTTAAACATCAATGTGACTCTGCTATTTTCCACCAACCGCTATCGTGAAGTACTGGATACTTATCTGGAAGCCCTGGAGGCCCGCCTGCAAGCGGGAAATCAATTAGAGGACATCAATTCAGTTGCTAGCTTCTTCGTCAGCCGCCTTGACGTCAAGATTGACCAGATGCTTGAAAAAAATGGGGCTCCTGATGCCTTGGCCTTACGCGGTCAGGCCGCAGTAGCCAATGCTAAAATGGCCTATCAGCACTTTCAGGAGATCCTCGATACGCCTCGCTGGAGAAAACTAGCCGCTGCGGGGGCCACACCCCAACGCCTACTATGGGCAAGCACCAGCACCAAGAATCCCACTTACCCCCGTTTGCTCTATGTTGAACCGCTGATCGGGCCTTATACCGTCAATACGCTGCCTCCAGCTACGTACCAAAAACTATTGGAAGGTATTCCAGAACAAGCCGCCATCACCAAAGGCTTGAACGAAGCGCAAGCTTTGCTACACAATCTTTCCCAATTCGGGATCAGCCTCAAACAGGTCACTGATACCTTGGAAGAAGAAGGTGTTGCTGCATTCAGTCGGGATTTTCATATCCTACTGACCCAGATCGCCGTACATCGCCAGAAGATTGGGGCGTAAATAAATGAATCGCTACCGGCATCGCTTTGCGAGTCCGAACGAAATGACTCAAGCTGCCGTGGCTCATATTATGCGTCTGGCCGAGCCTGCCATCGCTACTCGGGGTGCCTTTCACATTGCCCTGGCAGGCGGTAATACGCCCCGTGAATGTTATCGCCAGCTAACCCTTGAGTCAGGGCAAAACTGGTCCCGCTGGCATGTATGGTTCGGCGATGAGCGATGCGTCCCCCCCGATGATTCGCAGAGCAATTATCAAATGGCCCGGGAAACTCTACTTGATCGTATACCCATCCCCCGTGAACAGATCCATCCCATGTACCCGGATCCCACGCTATCTCCCGAGGTAGCGGCCAATAGATATGCCGATAGTCTGTGCGCACACGCCCCTTTGGCTCGCGAGTTCCCGAGCCTCGACCTGATTCTTCTGGGATTGGGTCCAGACGGACATACCGCTTCACTGTTTCCAGACACCACCGTCTTGCAAGAACGCCATCGCTGGGTAGCCGAAAATTATGTACCTGAATTTGATTCCTGGCGAATCACGCTAACCTTTCCTGTGCTCGACAATGCCCGTCATCTCATGTTTCTTGTCGAAGGCCGGAACAAGGCAGAAAGTCTCGCCCACATCGAAAGAGGATTGAGACCTGGAGAATTACTTTTGCCAGTGGAAATGCTAAATCCACAGGAACAGCCGGAATGGTTTATAACATCACAATGATCAAGGCACCATTATCTGACTATCTCCTTGGTGGCGATTTGGGCGGGACGAAAACTCTGCTTGCGTTAGCCCAGCTACAGGATAGCCAGATCAGGATTGTGTGCAAAAAGCGCTATGAGAGCAGTCAATTCGATAATTTTACCGACCTTCTCAGTCAATTTCTAAGTGAATTCTCGCCTCCGAATGCTCGATTGTCGGCTGCCTGCTTCTCCATTGCCGGACCAATCGAATCAACAGATGATCATCAACAGGGTCGGCTCACTCATCTTCCCTGGGAATTGGACACGGCAACACTCGAAAGCCAATTCCAAATTGGACAAGTCCTTTTAATTAATGATCTGGCAGGCTTTGCCTATGCTCTTGAAGTTACTCCAGAAGAACATCGAGTATTACTTCAGCCAGGGCAAATCCAGGGAAATGGAGCCCGGCTGATTGCAGCACCTGGGACAGGCTTCAATTCAGCTATCATCTGCCATGGCCAGGGTACACTTGAAATTCTCCCAGCCGAATCGGGCCATGCCTCATTTTCACCTGCCAATAAACGCCAACTGGCGTTGATGCAATTCATTTTTCAGGAGCAATCCCGATGCACCCGCGAGCAAGTTCTATCCGGACCCGCCATCCCTTTGTTACTGAAGTTTTATCGTCAGCAAAGCGCCTTGAAACCTAGCGACAATTTTCTTGCCGAATTAAGAACCGCGCAAGACCCCGCAGCATTCATCGGCAAAGCCGCTGTCTCAGGAAAAGAGCCTCTGGCTGCTGCAGTCATTCGCTTATATGTTGAGCTGTTAGCCGGACAACTGGCCGATTTGGCCTTGATGGCGCTACCTGTGGGCGGTATTTTTCTTGCCGGTGGCATCCCATCCAAAATCCTACCCTTTCTGCAGGAAAATATTTTTCTGAAGGCCTTTCAGAACCGACCACCAATGCAGCGCTTGTTGGAAGCATTGCCTATTACCGTTCTTTTGGATAATGAAGCGGGCTTACGCGGAGCACTAGAAGCGGCGAAAATACTGATTTTAAGATCAGAAAACTCACCAAAGTAATGAGATGCTTGGATCCAGGGCTAGATATCCGGCAGCGCAACTTTTCTTCTGTAAAATTGAACAAACATTGTTTTTCAAAGTG
>CAZUKD010000029.1:0-16091 GCA_964620825.1 uncultured Ectothiorhodospiraceae bacterium | reverse complement strand
ATACGGCGAGAAACATCAGCCGGGGAGTACGGCCGATATTCAGGAACCAGTGCATTTTTCCTTATCCTGAGTTGGTGCGATGCCCTACCCAGGGCATCGAGTAGAATGCCTGTGAATCCAGAAGGTGAATATTCCCCCCTGTGAGTTCGCGGGCACTTTATACGAGGAAGAAGAGGAAATAAAAATTACGAATTCTCATTTCTCAATTCTAGGTGATCCGAGCGGGCAATTGAAGCACGAGCCTCTTCCCGAGTGAAGCTCATGGGCGCACCAATCTGTCGATCGGCCCATTTAGCGGCCGGTGGAAGAAGGATCGTCTTGTGGCGCCAGCATGATGCTTGCCCATGGTGGCGGGAGGTAGTAAGCGATACGTCTCTGGCACCTGGGTTTATTCCTATCTCACGATCCGCCTGCTGTGCCAAGCTGGCATGGAGTTGTTATACTTTGAATATGGATGCCAAGGTATATATTCAGACTCAGGGTTGCCAGATGAATGAGTACGATTCCGGTAAGATGATGGACGTACTACGTGAATATGCAGGTTGCGTGTCGGTGAGGTCTCCGGATGAGGCTGATATTTTGTTGCTCAATACCTGCTCTATCCGCGAGAAAGCACAGGAGAAGGTCTTTTCCCTGTTGGGACGCTGGAAGGAGCTGAAAGCAAAGAAACCTGGCCTGATTATCGGTGTCGGTGGCTGCGTGGCCAGCCAGGAAGGTGATCTCTTGTGTGAGCGGGCCCCCTTTGTGGATATTATTTTTGGGCCCCAGACTCTGCATCGACTCCCGGAAATGGTCAGGAAGGTGCGGCATGACAAACTACCGGTAGTTGATGTCTCTTTCCCTGAAATCGAGAAATTCGATTGCCTTCCAGAGCCCCGTGCAGAAGGACCTTCTGCATTCGTTTCGATCATGGAAGGGTGCAGCAAGTATTGCACTTATTGCGTGGTTCCCTATACGCGCGGCGAAGAGTTCAGCCGACCGTTCGACGACGTGCTGGCCGAAGTGGCCATGCTGGCCGAGCAGGGTGTGCGCGAGGTGAATCTACTGGGCCAGAATGTCAACGCTTACCGTGGGTGTATGTATGATGGTGGCCTGGCCGATCTGGCTTTGCTGATTCGTTATATCACCGCCGTGGAGGGTATCGAAAGAATTCGCTACACGACATCCCATCCGGTTGAATTCAGTGCTTCACTGATCGAGGTCTACGCCGAGGTTCCCCAGCTCGTTAATCACTTGCATCTGCCGGTGCAAAGTGGTTCCGATCGAATTCTGGCATTGATGAAGCGGCAGCACACCGTACTGGAATACAAGGCTAAAATTCAAAAATTGCGCAAGATCCGCCCCCATATTAGCATCTCATCTGATTTTATCATTGGATTTCCCGGCGAAACCGAGATAGATTTCGAATTGACGATGAAGCTGATCGATGAGGTCGGGTTCGATCAATCCTTTAGTTTCATTTTCAGCCCACGGCCGGGAACACCGGCAGCATCCTATATGGATAATGTGCCGCTGGAGATCAAGAAAGTGCGACTAGCCAGATTGCAGGCAAAAATTTCAGAGCAAGCTGTCAAGATCAGCCGGGGTATGGTCGGTACGATTCAACGGGTGCTGGTTACCGGGCCATCACGCAAGGATTCCCGGCAACTCGCGGGGCGTACAGAAAATAACCGGGTGGTCAATTTTCATGGCCATTCTGCTCTGATTGGTGAATTCACTGATGTACGTATTATTGAGGCCATGCCCAATTCCTTGCGCGGAGAAATGGTGCGTACGATCGATCCGGCATGATAATGGCTGAGAGAGATCTGCTTTCCAGGCATTTGCTGCTCGAACCGGTCAATACTGAAAGATTGGCTAATCTTTGCGGCCAGTTTGATGAGCATTTGCGTCAGATCGAAGAGTGCTTGGGTGTTGAAATCAGCAATCGGGGTGCCCAATTCAATCTTCTGGGGACTGATTTACTAGCGCTTGAGGTTGCCGATGAGGTTTTGTGTGGCCTGTATCGAATCGCCGGGGAACAGGTGATTACTCCGAAACAGGTGCATTTGTATATCCAGGAAAGTGGTTCTGATCGGGATCATGGGATTAATGGGGAAAGCTCCCATCGAGTCGAATTAAAAATACGCCGTGGAACAACTAAGGGTAGAGGGCTACGGCAGCACCTCTACCTACGTCAGATTCAGACTCATGACCTGACTTTCGGTATTGGCCCCGCAGGCACCGGAAAAACCTATTTGGCGGTAGCAAGTGCGGTGGATGCTTTGGAACGGGAGCGAATCCGGCGACTGGTGCTGGTGCGCCCTGCTGTCGAGGCAGGCGAGCGTTTGGGTTTTTTACCCGGCGACCTGGCCCAGAAGGTGGACCCCTATCTACGTCCCATCTATGACGCCCTCTACGAGATGATAGGATTCGAGCGGGTCGGGAAACTGCTGGAACGCCATATTATCGAGGTGGCCCCTCTTGCCTATATGCGTGGGCGCACTTTGAATGATGCTTTCGTGATTCTTGATGAAGCACAGAATACTACAACCGAGCAAATGAAAATGTTTCTGACCCGCATCGGTTTTGGGTCTACTGCGGTGGTGACCGGAGATATTAGCCAGACAGATCTACCGCGTAATATCTGCTCAGGGCTGCGCCAGGCAATCGAGGTGCTCAAGGATGTGGATTCAGTCGGTTTCACTTTCTTCAAAGCCAGTGACGTCGTTCGCCATCCTTTGGTACAACGTATCGTTTACGCTTATGAAGCTTTTGAGGTCAGGGAGCAGGGCGCTTGATTGAAATCCAAGAGGAAACCCGTTGTTTGATCCCCGCCGTCAGCAGGTTACGTGAATGGGTCACAACGGCATTTCCGGGTCTGGTCACGAAGGTCGTGTTACGTTTCGTGGATGAAGATGAATCCAGGAATCTCAACTACAGTTTTCGTGGGTTGGATAAACCGACTAATATCCTGTCCTTTGACTATGAGCCCTTACCGGGTATGGATGAGGATTATTGGGGTGATCTCGTGATTTGTGCCCCAATGGTTGAACAGGAAGCAAAGGCGCAAGGCCAGTCTATTGATGCACATTATGCACATATAGTTATTCATGGTTTACTGCATTTGCAAGGGTTCGAACACGAAGCCCTCACCGAAGCCGAGCGTATGGAGACTCTGGAAATCGAAATCCTGCACAGACTTGGATATGAGAATCCCTATGAATAGGAAGGACAGGGTAAGGCTGGTTCGGTGGATTTCCTGTGAATAGCCTCGGGTTTGTCTATGAAGCGTGATTCCATATTCCAGCAGGATTGGCGCAGGTGGTTTGGGCACTGGCAAAGGCGTTTTTCCTGTGAGCCGCAAAATCGCGGACAACTGGTACAGTTGCTTCGCCGTTCCCGGGATAAGAATCTTCTCGAGGCAGATACCCTCGATATGGTTGAAGGTGTTTTCGAGATTGCTGACATGCGGGTTCGGGACATCATGATCCCGCGCGCGCAGATGGAAGTGATCAATCGTAATGATCGGCTTTCGGATATCCTGACCCAGGTGCTTATTGCCGGACATTCCCGTTATCCCGTAGTGGGTGATAATCGGGATGAGGTGACCGGGGTTTTGCTGGCCAAGGATCTCCTAAATTATTGCGCGCAAAGGCCTGATTCTGAGTTCGATCTCGACGATATCCTCCGATTACCGGTATATGTGCCGGAAAGCAAGCGACTCAATGTATTACTGAAAGACTTTCGATGCACCCGCAATCATATGGCGATTGTGGCTAATGAGTACGGTGGAGTGGCCGGTTTGGTGACGATAGAGGATGTGCTCGAACAAATTGTCGGGGATATCGGTGATGAACACGACGAAGAGGACGACGCAGGGCAGATCCTGCGCCATGAAGACGGGCGGTATACGATTAAGGCGCTGACGCCGATAGAAACCTTCAATGAATATTTTGGTGCGCATTATAGCGATGAAGAGTTCGATACGATCGGTGGACTTATTACCAGTCATCTGGGGCGGGTTCCTAGCCGAGGTGAAACCGTTCAATTAGGATGCTTCGGCTTCTGGGTCTTGCGCGCAGATACCCGACGTGTCCACCTATTGGAAATGCGACAGATTTCCCCGAATGAAATAGGAAATAAGGCGGCTGATTAACCGGTTGGAGTAAATATAGCTGCAAGGGATCAGGTGGGGTGTAAACCGGCGAAGCTTTCAGAAAAACCTCGCAGAGACAGCGGCAAGGGTGACTCTTCAATATATAACAGAGTAGTCTAACCGGACTACTGATGTGGATTTTGTGGTATTTTTGTCAATGAGTTGACAGCCGCGGTGGATTCGCCCTTGGATTTACCCATTTCCTGAAAGGGGCCAGGTATTGAATTATTTTTGCTTTTTCCCGATGGACTGTAATTTTGGATACAGGAAATTTGGGGATTTCTCTTATGGCTACTCATAACCGAGCAACCATTATTCGGTTTCATGTGATCCCCGAAATGGTAGCCAATGTCTTTTGAACCCACAACTTTTTTTCGGCGCCAGGTGCTTGCCGCCGATCTGTTTGCCGTCGTTGCGGGGATGATAACCGTGCTGGCTTTCGCGCCCTATAGTTTTGCGCCCTCAGCCGTGCTCGGGCCGACCCTGCTATTTGCGTCCTGGGAGATGGCGGATTCTTACCGTCGCCTGGTATGGCGGGGTTATCTTTATGGTCTGGGCTTGTTCGGTTTGGGAGTTTCCTGGATTTATCATAGTTTGCGCCTCTTCGGCGCAGCACTCGCGCCACTGGCCGCACCGCTGACTATCCTATTTATTGCGCTGATAGCTCTGGTGTTTGTGGCCATGGCGATGGCTGCGGGGGTTTTCCGCAACCAGTCGAGGCCATTCCGGTTGCTGATTGTCTGGCCAGCGATATGGGTATTATTCGAGTGGCTGCGCAGTTGGTTGTTTACTGGGTTCCCATGGCTCTTACTGGGAGATTCTCAGGTTGGCAGTGCGCCGGGTGGGCTGGCGCCACTGGTGGGAACTTTAGGTGTCAGTTGGTTACTGATTTTTCTGGGCGGCTGTCTGTTGCTGGCATTGCTGGTTCGGCGGTTATGGCACAAAGGCGTACTGGTATTGCTTGTTTTGGTGCTATGGTCCGCTGCGGGCGCCTTGCGGGGAATTCAATGGACTCGGCCGGCAGGATCAGAATTCAGAGTCAGCCTGATTCAGGGGGATATTCCTCAACAACGCAAATTCAACCCTCAGGCGCTGAATGAAACCCTGACTCGTTATTACAGCATGACTCGCCAGCAATGGCAGAGCCGATTGATCGTCTGGCCAGAAACCGCAGTACCCTTGCTATATCGTGAGGTGGCCTCGAATTTCCTTGCGCCACTGGCGGCACGGGCACGCCAGCATAATGATACGATTTTGACCGGGATTTTCCGCCAGCAGGGCGGGAAAGTTTATAATGCCGTGGTCAGTTTGGGTGAAGGTAAGCCGGAATTTTATGAGAAACACCATCTGGTACCCTTTGGAGAATATATGCCCATGCGTCACGGATTGGGTTGGCTGTATCGGCGCATGAATGTCCCCATGGCTAATCTGAGTCCTGGCCGTGGCAGCTATGTGTTGATGGCTGCCGGCATCCCGGTCGGTATTTCTATCTGTTATGAAATTGCTTTTGGTGCCGAAACCCTGCATGCTCTGCCCAAGGCTGAACTGCTGGTCAATGTTAGTAATGATGCTTGGTTTGGAGATTCCCTGGAGCCGGCCCAACAATTGCAGATGGCCCGGATGCGGGCGCTGGAAACCGGGCGCTATCTGCTGGCGGCGACCAATTCAGGGATTTCCGCAGTCATTTCCCCTGCGGGTCGCATTCTGGCGCGCGGCGAGTGGGGGCAGGTCGTGAGTGTTAATGCCATGGTGAGGCCTATGCGTGGATCGACGCTTTATGTACACACAGGGAATCGCCTGATCGTCGGGCTGGCTTTCCTGGTTTTGTTTCTGGCAGTATTGATGCTGATTTTTCCCCGTGAAACCCATAGCGAGGCCAATCCTTCCCGGGATTGAATTGCGCAGACTGGAGAATTTTGCTATGGCTATTGTCGTTCCCGTCGTTCTGTCCGGAGGCTCAGGTACCCGTTTGTGGCCTTTGTCTCGCCATGCCTACCCCAAGCAGTTTCTGCCTCTGATTGATGATTTGAGCCTGTTTCAGGCTACCCTCAAACGCCTTGATGGCTTGGCGGCGGACACACCTATCATAGTCAGCAACGAGGAGCAGCGGTTCATGGCCGCCGAGCAAATGCGCGAACTGGGTGTCGGTGGTCGTATTTTGCTGGAGCCCGAAGGACGCAATACTGCGCCGGCCATTGCCGCAGCGGCGCTGGATATCGCGACCCGGGATCCGGATTCGCCTATGCTGGTGTTACCCGCCGATCATCTGATCGCCGATATTGATGCCTTTCAGGCCGCGGTACGGGTGGGCATTAAATGGGCTCAAGCCGGGGCTCTGGTGACTTTCGGGGTCGTACCACGCCGACCGGAAACGGGCTATGGCTATATTCGAATGGGGGCTGAGCTAAAAGAAGGCAAAGCGTATGAAGTGACCCGCTTTATTGAAAAACCAAATCTGGAAACTGCACAAGGCTATTTGAATGATGGTCGCTATTTATGGAATAGCGGCATGTTTCTATTTACCGCTAGCCGCTATCTCAAGGCTCTGGAAGTCCATGCCCCGGAGATCCTTGAAGCGGTTCGCCAGGCACATGCGCTGGCGCGGGAGGACCTGGATTTTTTGCGCTTCGACCGGGCCGCTTTTACTGCGTGTCCTGCAGATTCGATCGATTATGCGGTCATGGAAAAATCTGGGAAAGATGCGATCGTTGTACCCCTGGCTGCGGGATGGAATGATGTCGGTTCCTGGCATGCGCTCTGGGAAGCTGGTCATCGCGATGAGGAGGGTAACCACCTGGAAGGTGACGTGATTGCGATAGATTGCCAGAATACCTACGTTCATGCCGACCATCGGTTGGTGGCCACCCTTGGGTTGCAGGATCTGGTCGTGGCGGAAACAGCTGATGCCGTACTGGTGGCTACCCGCGACAGAGTGCAGGATGTCAAGAGGGTGGTCGAGAAGCTTAAGCTTGAAAACCGCAGTGAATGGCAGGTCCATCGTGAAGTATATCGCCCCTGGGGCAGCTATGAGGGAATATCTAGGGGTGAGCGGTTTCAGGTCAAGCGTATCACCGTCAAGGCGGGTGAAAAATTATCCCTACAGCTCCATTATCATCGGGCTGAACATTGGATCGTAGTACGCGGAACGGCCCGGGTAACCCGAGGCGATGAAACCTGCACGCTCGGCGAGAATGAATCAACCTTCATTCCGCTGGGGGTGGTCCATCGGTTGGAAAATCCGGGCCGTATCCCGCTGGAAATCATCGAGGTGCAATCCGGCCCCTATCTGGGGGAAGATGATATCGTTCGCCTGGAGGATAGTTATGGGCGCTGAGTATCAGCTCTCCTGCAGACGGGCACGTTTTATGGGGCCTTGGAAGGCGCGGCGTGAGTCGTGCGCACCCGGACGAACTCAGTGTCATGACACTTCGGGCAGGGTGGAATTTTTGATGGTTCCGTGAATGTCAGCTGCTCTCTGCACTGGACGCATTCCAGCACTCCAGGGCCGGTTATTTCTCCCGTATGCCAATAGAGTGGTTCTCCCTGATGGGCGAATGAGGCTAGTTGCGGGCCTGCCTGGTCGGCGACTGAAAACAGCAGGTCACGAATGGATGCCTCGATTAGCGACAGATCGATATGGAGCCATCCTTTCAGGTCCTCTTCCGGAGATTGTAAATGCCCCCCGAGATCTTTCAGGTCTCGCTGGATATAATGGGCAATACGCCTGGCCTCATCCTGACCCAGTTCATCAGTTTTGATGGCTTGATCGCGTGCGCTGGTGATGGCCCTGTCAATGGTCTCCCCGGGTTCCTGTAGCCGTTGCTGTACCCGCTCAAGCATACGGATATAAGCTTCTACCAATTGATTCGGCTGATTTTCATCCTGATTCACATCTGAGCTCCTAAAGTGGATAAGATCATATTTTAACTGAATACTGGAATAAACTGGATGATTCTTTGGTGGTGTGCGGCCCCGAAGTAAGATTCTGGAAGTTTTTTCTGCAGCCGCGATGCGGGGCCTGAAAAAACCCAACTGCCACGATTCAGTATTAAGTAGTTTTAATTGACCTCATCCGGATGGGATTGCAAGAATAGAATAGGCTTTGTTGCTGGGCTTTTCCATTAGGGGTCAATGAGTGACGGTCAGTGTTACCTTGGATTTCATTGTGAATAGGTTTGTTCGCGTCCAGGTTTGATTGGACAGGAGAATAATATGCGGAATAAAAGTAGTATTTTTGGGATGATGGTAGTGGCCGCTTCTTTGGCCGCTTTACTGGGCGGCTGCGCCACAGAAAATTATAGCGCACAAACCTACCGGACCGGGCTGGTGGCGCAGCGAGTCAAGTTGGGACATATCATTGCTATAAAACCTGTGGTGTTGTCGCAGCCCAACTCGGCCAATACGGCAGGTGTGGTCGGGGCGGTAGGCGGTGCCATCCTGGGGTCTCAGCTGGGTGGCGCATCAAATAATTATGCCATCCATTCATTGGGCGCACTAGGTGGCGCAGTACTGGGCGGTCTGGCGGGGCAGGCGGTCGGGAACAATAGGGGCCATCAGCTTGGGCGATTGATTACCGTGCGTCTCGATAATGGCCGCCTGATGGCTGTGACTCAGGCGACGATGCCGGGTTTGTATGTCGGGGAGCGGGTTCAGGTGCTATATAGTCCGGATGGCAATACACGTGTGCTGCCCTTAAGCGAGTAAGGCGCGCTATCCGATAAAAGGCCGATTGTCGTTTTCTGGTAAGCACTGGTAAGCTTCCTGCTTTTGCCGCTATGGATAAAAGGTGACCATGCAGGAACAATATAATCCGCTCCATGTAGAAGTACAGGCGCAAGCGTGGTGGAATAGTCAGGCTGTTTTTCGTGTCCGGGAAGATCAGGCCAAAGAGAAATTCTACTGTTTGTCCATGTTTCCCTATCCTTCCGGACGCTTGCACATGGGGCATGTGCGTAATTACACCATTGGTGATGTCATTTCTCGTTACCAGAGAATGCAGGGTAAGAATGTCCTGCAGCCTATGGGTTGGGATGCTTTTGGCTTGCCCGCAGAGAACGCAGCCCTGAAAAATGGTGTCCCACCGGCCCGCTGGACCTATGAAAACATTGATTACATGCGTGGTCAGCTCAAGCGGCTGGGTTTCGGCTACGACTGGTCCAGGGAGCTTGCTACCTGCGATCCTTCCTATTACCGCTGGGAGCAATGGTTATTTGTTCGTCTGCTTCACAAGGGGCTTGTGTATCGCAAGCTCGCGGTTGTCAACTGGGATCCGGTCGATCAGACCGTGCTAGCTAACGAACAGGTGATTGAAGGACGTGGGTGGCGTTCCGGGGCGCTGGTCGAACGCCGTGAAATTCCCCAATGGTTTGTGCGCATCACCGCCTATGCGGAAGAATTGCTGGAGGATCTGGATAAACTGGAAGGCTGGCCCGAGCAGGTGCGAACCATGCAGCGTAACTGGATCGGCCGTTCCGAAGGAGTAGAGCTTAAATTCCGGATCGCGGGGAAGTCTGAATTCATCGCGGTGTTCACTACCCGCCCCGATACTTTGATGGGCGTGACTTACCTCGGCATCGCACCGGAACATCCGCTGGTCGAGTGCGCTGCCCGCGACAATCCCGCCTTGGCAGCCTTCATCGAGGATTGCAAGCATGCTCGGACCGCCGGATCCGATTTAGCGACTGCTGAAAAAAAAGGTAGAGATACCGGTCTGCGAGCGGTACATCCATTGACCGGGGAAGAGGTACTGATCTGGGTGGCAAATTTCGTGCTTATCGAATATGGTTCCGGCGCAGTCATGGCCGTGCCCGCCCATGACCAGCGGGATTGGGAATTCGCCAACACTTACGGCTTGCCGATCAAACAGGTTATTACCCCTCTCGGATCCAACCAGAGTGTAAATTTGGCAACCGGTGCCTTGACCGACAAGGGGCGGCTCGTTCATTCCGGTGAATTCAATGGATTGACATCCGAACAGGCTTTTGACGCCATTGCCACGCGGTTGGAATCCTTGGGTGTCGGTCGCCGGCATGTCAATTATCGGCTGCGTGACTGGGGCGTTTCCCGACAACGCTACTGGGGTTGTCCGATACCGATCATTTATTGCGATCATTGCGGCACCGTTCCGGTTCCGGAGGGACAATTGCCAGTCGTCTTGCCGGAGAATGTCGAAATCGATGGCCCTGGGTCGCCGCTGGCGCGGATGCCCGAGTTTTATCAAACCAGTTGCCCCCAATGCGGCGCCTCCGCGCGCCGGGAAACCGATACTTTTGATACCTTTTTCGAATCCTCATGGTATTACACCCGTTTCGCTGCGCCGGATTGTGAGTCTGATATGATCGATCAGCGCGTTCGCTACTGGTTGCCGGTCGATCAATATGTGGGTGGTATTGAGCATGCCGTATTGCATCTCCTTTATGCCCGCTTTTTTTATAGACTCATGCGGGATGAGGGGTTGGTGCCGGGCAATGAGCCGTTTACCCGGTTGCTGACTCAGGGTATGGTGCTCAAGGATGGCGTCAAGATGTCTAAATCCAAGGACAACACGGTGGATCCCCAACCGCTGATTGAAAAATATGGTGCAGATACCGTGAGATTGTTCATGATGTTCGCAGCGCCTCCGGAACAGGCGCTGGAATGGTCGGATTCTGGCGTTGCGGGAGCATCCCGATTTTTGCGTCGGCTGTGGCGGGAAGTGCATGAACAGGTTAAAAACGCCAGGGAGATCAAGCCCGTGGACTATCAGGCGCTCACTTGTGAGCAGCGGGAGCTACGCCGGAAAGTGCATCAGACTATTGCCAAGGCTAGTGACGACATCAATCGCCGGCAGATATTCAATACCTGCATTGCTGCCAACATGGAGCTGTTAAACGAGCTTGCCCGTTTTCGTGATTATTCGCCACCAGGGGTAGCGTTGCGACAGGAGGCGCTAGAGGCCATAATTTTGATATTATCGCCTATTGTACCCCATATCTGCCATAGCTTAT
The DNA here is from genome assembly GCA_964620825.1 of uncultured Ectothiorhodospiraceae bacterium. Taxonomy (GTDB): domain Bacteria; phylum Pseudomonadota; class Gammaproteobacteria; order DSM-5130; family Acidihalobacteraceae; genus Acidihalobacter_A. The sequence continues at coordinate 4,967 of CAZUKD010000029.1, read as the reverse complement.
GGCAGGCGTTGGGCCATGAGGGCGGCGTGATGGATGAGTCCTGGCCCCAGGCCGATGAATCTGCTCTGAGCCAGGAAACGCTGATGCTGGTGGTGCAGGTCAATGGCAAATTACGGGGGCGGATCGAGGTGCTGGTCGATGCTAGCCGGGAGGTGATTGAAGAAGCGGCTCTGGCCGATGTCAACGTGTCCCGTTTTCTGGAAAACAGGGTACTACGTAAGATCATCGTGGTGCCTGGCCGTCTGGTGAATATGGTCGTCACATGAACAGCATAGGACACCGGCACAATTTCCTGTATTGGCTTTTGTTGCTTGCTCTCAGTCTGAGTCTGACTGCCTGCGGATTTCATTTGCGGGGCCAGGCTCGTATTCCGGAGCGCATGAATCATACTGCGATTATGGGTGTTTCCCCGGGTAGCGCCTTGGCCAGGGCGCTGACTACCAATTTACGCGCCAATGGTGTTTGGATCGTATCTTCGCCGACACAGGCGACCGCCGTGTTGCGAATCGTATCCTGGACCACTCACCGCAACGTGCTGGCGCTGACCTCGACCGGGCAAGTTGCTGAATATCAGTTACGCATGCGAGTCACTTTCACCGTACACGCGATGCAGGGTAATTGGCATATTTCCAGGCAAACGCTGGAGATTCAGCGGCAGTATGCTTATAGCAATTCGCTGGTGCTTGGGGTCAATAATGAAGCCGGACGCCTGCAAAGAGGTATGGTGCGGGAATTAGCGAATCTCATTGTTTTGCGCCTGCAAACCTATGTCAGACGCAATTGACGGATGATACCGGAACAGAATAGTGCCCATTCGACCACGGCAATTTGAATCCATCCTGAAGCGTGGGCTGAAACCGGTTTATCTGTTGAGTGGCGATGAACCCTTGCAGATTAACGAGGCCATGGATGTGGTGCGCCAGGTGGCTCGCGAGCAGGGATTCAGCGAGCGTACTATCTTGACAGTTGAGCCCGGCTTCGAATGGTCTCGTTTGCTTGATGAGGCCAGTTCGCTTTCTCTGTTTGCCAAGCGCCGGATACTCGACTTGCGGCTGGGTAAATACAAGCCCGGCAAGGCCGGAGAGGCTGCCTTGATGGCTTATTTGGCGAAACCATCCGATGATGTGCTCTTGCTGATTCAGTCGGCGCGCCTGGATCGGGCTGCTGCTGGCAAAGCATGGGTGAAGCAGATCGAAAGGATGGGTATCTGGATGGCGGCCTGGTCTTTGCGGCCAGACGAGATGCGGCGCTGGCTGAGAGAGCGTCTGCATCAGCGTGGATTGAGGCCGGATGAGCCGGCGCTTGATCTGTTGCAGGCGCAAGTCGAGGGTAATCTTCTTGCAGCGGCTCAGGAGATCGAACTGTTGACTCTGATGCATGGCTCCGGACCACTGGATGCTGCCACCGTCCTGGCGGTGGTTTCCGGCAACGCCCGCTATGATGTGGGCGAGTTGATTGAAGCGATCCTGGGTGGAGACCGGGCGCGGATGGAACGCATCCTTCGGGGACTAAGAGCCGAGGGGGTTGAGCCAACCTTATTGGCTTGGCTATTGATCCATGCGGCGGATATTCTGGTCACCTTGCTTGATGGGAGATCAATGCCTGATCGTGCTCGCCGCCTGTCACCAGCGCAGCGTAAGTTGCTGGAGCATGCAGCCAGTCACTGGGCGGGAGCGGACCCGACCACTCTGATTACCCTGGCGGCGCGGCTGGATCGCCTGGTTAAGGGGCGGGCTGTGGGCGATGTTTGGAACGAGTTGTTACAATTTAGCATGGTCTTGAGCGGGCGAACACTCTGGCCATCATTTTGGTCACTACAGATCGAGGATCTGGGTGTCTTGTCCTGAGCCCTGCCGATTGGCGATGGGTGTGCTTGATGATGATTTAGGGGTATATCCGGGTATGAACACGAATCAGTCAACGAATGATATGCGAAGCTACATGCAACAGCTGGGTCAAATCGCGCGAGAATCTTCCCGTGTGCTGGCGAAGACTGAAACGGCCAGCAGAAATTGTGCTTTACAGGCAATTTCCGAAGCGATAGAAGCCAATACGGAGCAACTTAAAACTATAAATCGGCGCGATCTTGAGGCCGGTCATACAGCGGGGTTAACCCCGGCATTGCTGGATCGCCTGGAATTAACCGATGCCCGCATTGCCACAATGGTGCAGGGTGTTCGTGAGATTGCTGTCTTGCCGGACCCTATCGGGGAGATCAGCGGCATGAAGTACCGACCGAGCGGGATTCAGGTGGGGCGCATGCGTGTGCCGCTAGGTGTGATCGGAATGATTTATGAATCACGCCCGAACGTGACAGTGGATGCGGCTGCCTTGTGTCTGAAATCGGGCAATGCCAGTATTTTGCGTGGTGGTTCCGAGGCTATTCATTCCAACCGGGCCATCGCGGATTGCATACAACAGGGGCTGGCGGCGGCAGGCTTGCCTAGGCAAGCCGTACAATTGATTGAAACCACGGATCGTGCTGCAGTCGGGGCTCTGCTGTGTATGAAGGATTTTATCGATGTCATCGTACCGCGTGGGGGCAAAGGCCTGATCGAGCGGGTTAGCCGGGAATCACTGATTCCGGTTATCAAGCATCTGGATGGGGTTTGCCATGTCTATATCGATGATGCAGCCGATACGGAAAAGGCCGAGCGTATTGCGCTCAATGCTAAGACGCAGCGGTGTGGGACCTGCAATGCAATGGAAACCCTGTTAATTGCAGCGTCGCGGGTCAACGAGTTGCTGCCCGGTCTGGTGGAAAAATTCAGAGAAAATCATGTAGAATTAAGGGGTTGCGATCATAGTCGGAAAATCGTATCTGATATGGTGACCGCAACCGAGGAAGATTGGTATGCGGAATACCTGGCCCCGATCCTTGCGATCCGCGTGGTGAATGATCTGGAGGCAGCCATAGAGCATATCAACACCTATGGATCGCATCACACCGACAGCATCGTAACTGAAAATTATTCATATGCCCGTCGCTTCCTGCGTGAGGTTGATTCCAGTTCAGTCATGGTCAATGCTTCTACCCGTTTCGCGGATGGTTTCGAATATGGGTTAGGAGCAGAGATCGGCATTTCTACAGACAAGTTGCATGCGCGTGGACCTGTGGGCCTGGAGGGTTTGACCAGCCAGAAATACATCGTGCTGGGTGATGGCCAGATTCGCGAATCATGACCTTTCCTGCTATCAAGCTAACGCCGCCTGGGCAAAAAATGATTGGAATCATGGGTGGAACCTTCGATCCTATTCATTTTGGCCACTTGCGTACGGCATTGGAAATACGCAAGGCGCTTGCCTTGGACGAAATCCGCTTTATACCCTGCGGGCAACCCCCGCACCGGGACCAACCGGTGGAGAATTCGGCAATTCGTGCACTATTGGTGGCTTACGCAGTGGCAGATGAACCTACTTTCTTACTGGACCGGCGGGAGCTTGATCGTGTGGGACCCTCCTATACTGTGGATACGCTCAGATCCTTACGTGAGGAATTGGGCAATGATGCGGGCTTATATCTGATCTTGGGATATGACGCCTTCCTAGACTTGCCGCGCTGGAATCAGCCAGCCCGGTTATTTGAACTGGCGAATCTAATAGTGGCGAGGCGTCCCGGGGAAACTGGTAAACTCGGTTTCGATCTACGCCGATTGTATACTGGGCGGGTGTGTGCTAACCCTGAACAATTGAGGGAACGAGCGGCCGGGCGAGTTTATTTCCAGGAGGTCACTCAGCTGGATATTTCCGCTACGGTAATCCGTCGGCGGATCGCCAAAGGTGGCAGTGCGCGCTATCTGCTCCCTGATTCAGTCTGGGCGATGATCAGACGGCAGGGTTGGTATGATTTTCAGGGCAATGGAGTCAAACATGACGATGGCACAAATGGGCAGGCATTGAATGGAAGATACAGTTGATCGCTTGAAAGGAACGATTTTGTCCGCATTGGAGGATTTGAAGGGTCTAAATGTCAGACTGATTGACCTGCGTGGGGAATCCCCACTCATGGATGCCATGATCCTAGCCACAGGAACCTCGAATCGGCATGTCAAATCTCTGGCGGGGCAGGTGATGCGCAAAGCCAAGGAAGCCGGGTTCGTAGTGCGTGGTTACGAAGGTGAGCGGGAAGGCGAATGGGTTCTGGTGGACCTTAATGATATCGTGATCCATGTTATGCTTTCCCGGGTTCGCGACTTTTATAATCTGGAAAAACTCTGGACCATGGAGGAAAGGAAGTCTGGCTGAAATAAGCCTGTTGGACTTTTAGCAAAGCAACCTCGCCGCACAGACTGAAATCGTTTACATGATGATCCAGAAACCAAGCCAATCAAAGAGTGAGGGGTTGAATCATGGGGTTTGAATGGTTCGAGCGGCAGTTGCCTAAAGCGGCGGCTATGGGGCGCGATGCCATGCTGTACGCGGCGATATCCCGATATCAGATGGAAGGATACGGTGATCTGGCGGTGGATAAACTCGTTGACTATCGTCAGCCCGAGTCTCGGCGGATGCCAGGGGCAATTCCCTTGTAGGCAGATCGGTGGTGCGCGCGCTGGTCACCCCCGGTACGGTTCTCTCCGACCTCCTTCGGAGCCGTCGCTGGCAAGGCTTTGCACAGATTTGCGAGGACCGGACCGATACCTGTTGTGAAATCCTCATGCATTCGGAAGATCATCAAAATGCACGAGATCCGACCAAACAGCGGAAACTGCCGGAATTACTGATTCAGCCGCTGCCGCGCCAAGCGCAATAAAGCGGAAAGTGCAGCCACAAAGGTAGGTGACGAGCCTCATGCAGGTAAAGCTGCACCGTATTGATGCCGAGTGGATGATCATACCCCGGCTCAGCGAGGCGTGCTGGGTGATCCGGTGTTTGATTCGCCAATTGAGCCTCCGCTAGATGGAGGTGAGGCTGAATAGCTGTCGGATTTCGTGTGATTCTATCGAGCAACGGGTCTGGCGTTTAAGCCT
>CAZUKD010000028.1:0-16508 GCA_964620825.1 uncultured Ectothiorhodospiraceae bacterium | reverse complement strand
CGATCGTACCCAGGCCTTTTGTACCCGCAACCGCTGCATAGCGGGCGGCTATTCACCGGGGCTGGATCTCAACTTCCAGTGTCGGCACTGACGTGTCTTCAACCCGGCGTACCGCTCCGTACACAAATGATTTGAACTTCTGCACCCGATTGAGGATAGTCTTGACTTGCATCCTGTTCCTTTTGCTCTGATCTGATGGTGGCTTGATACTTCCATCTTCTCGGAATCGGAGCAGGATGCTCTACCCTTATTTCCTGTAAAACTATCCCTCTTGTTGCGAATCCGCTATATTTTTACCCACTGATTTTCCTGAAGAGTCAAATATTTGAGGATTGGAACCATGCGTAAGCTTTCCGTTATTGATCGATTCATAGGAGAAATCGACTATTCTCTGCGTACGCTCTATAGCAAGCCTTATGGTACGGGGCGACCCGATCCAGCCGATAATGTGGAAAACGGGGAACTCACCGAGGCCGAGCGCAAACTCTCCGGCAGTCTGATCCGGGTAGATCACGCCGGGGAAGTCTCAGCCCAGGGTCTCTACCGGGGGCAGGCGCTCACCGTCCGGGACTCGGAAACCCGCAGTCTTATGCAGCAATCCGCCGAAGAGGAAAACGATCATCTGCTCTGGTGCGAAAATCGCCTCACCGATCTGGGCGCCAGCCCCAGTCTGCTTGGGCCGTTCTGGTACTGGGGCAGCTATGGTATTGGTGCCTTCGCTGGACTGATTGGAGATCGATGGAGTCTGGGCTTTATCGACGAAACCGAACAACAAGTCATCCGCCACCTTGACGATCATCTGCACCAGCTATCTGCCAATGATCAAAAAAATCGTGCCGTGCTGGAACAGATGCGCGAAGACGAAGCCCATCATGCCTACAAGGCCAGACAAGCCGGTGGTGCCCCCCTGCCGTGGCCAGCGCGCAAACTTATGCACGCCGTCTCCCACATGATGACGATCACCGCCGCGCGCATCTAAAGCCATTCACCCGAATTCATCAGCGTATCGCCTCGACACCTGGCGGTACGCTGGAAACGTCGGCTACAATAGCCAAATCCCCGCGCTCGTGTGTGCCAGTTCGAGATAAGTGTTCCCGGGCTGGTGATTGCGGGCTACGGAGGAATCGAATCCAGCAATCAAACGATGCAAGCATCACGCAACCCCGGCTTCCTGCAGGCGGCGTAAAATATCACCTTGTTAAGCTCATAAACAGACTGGGCAGGCGTTCCGGCAATCGAGCCACGCGATCGACAATCGTGTAACCATTAGGCCCGAAGATCTGGGAAACATAATTATCGGCAGCAGGATCCAGCGTTAGGCAGTAAGTGCGAATGCCATCCCGAGCTAACTCTTCAACTGCTTTTTTGGTGTCATAACGTAGATATTGAGGATCTTGCACATCAATATCCGAAGGCTCACCATCGGATACCAGCAACAGCAGTTTTTTCACCTGCGGCTGATGGGAAAGGTGATGCGCGGCATGTCGAAAAGCCGCCCCCATGCGCGTGGAATAGCTGCCCTGCATGCCGGCTAACCGAGCCTTGACCTGATCATCATAGGGTTGGCTGAAATCCTTGAACCGGTAATATTGCACATCATGTCGGGTATTCGAGGAAAAGCCATGAATAGCGAAGGGATCATTGATGGCATCCACCGCACAGGCTAGCAGCACGGCAGCTTCCCGGGCCAGCTGAATAATCGATTTATCAGAACCCCGCACGGAATCGTTGGTCGATTCCGACAGGTCGAGCAGCAGCATGACTGCCAGATCACGGACCTTTCGTTCATAACGGATATGCACCCGCGGATCGGGCATTTCACCCCTACGCAAATCAATCATGAGTTTAATCGCATCATTGATATCAATCTCATCACCCTCTTCCTGGTGACGTTTGCGCACAATGCCCTGCGGGATCAGTCCATCAATGATGTACTGCAGACGACTGGCGATGGGTTTGTACTTGTCCAGGATCAAATCAATCTCATCGGGGTCTCCCTTGGGCTGACGCTTCTCCAGCACCGTCACCCAGCCGGGATGGTAGAGTTGCACCTGATAATCCCATTCATTGTAGTGACAGGGCACGGAAACCGGCTCCTTGCCTTCCATTTCAGTCTCACTGATGTCATGACCTTCATCAGGAAATAGTTCAGTTTCCAGACGCCAGGCTTCTTCAATATCATCACCGGTTAGATCGCCATTGATCTCGTTAACCTTCCCTATGACCGGCGCAGTCTCGTGGCCCGGGTGTTCGGCGCCCGGTAGAAATTCTTTGGCATCTCCAGCATTTTCTGTGAACTGCCAGATCATCCGATTATCATCCCGATAGGGAATTCCTACCTCGGTTTCCAGCTTGTGCCAGGAAGGTATGGCCATGTCTTGTTGAATTCGATTATACAGATCAATGCCGAGATCCCGGGATAGGCGATTGTCTTCTGCGTTTTCTCCAATATGCCACTGGAAAGCAGCCAGCATTTCCCCGACCAGGGGCACATCTTCCGCTCGCGCTTCGCCATGCAACAATGCCGAAGCCAAGCACTCCAGCAGGGAGACCACCGGATTCTTTTTATCAGCTACGGGTAAATCATGAAATTGCGCCCAAAGATTGTAGAGACCCGGAAATTCACGGATCGCCAGCGTCTCGATCCGGGCATCCTCGATCAATCCAATGAGAAACATTTGCGCCGGGTTGATTGCCCAAGCGGATACTGGCTCACGCGCATGATCCAGATGTGCCGCTACATGGGCACAGGCGGCTCGGTACAATTCCAAGCCAGGAATACCATCGATATCATCCACGGCATCTGGCAAATGAATGCTACCGCCTTCCAGGTAGGGGCGCAGCCCCTCGCGGCCCGTATACTCCCCAGAGGTGGGACGTAGCAAGAAATCGCGCCCCCAGAGCGCGCGCAGATAGGAATTCAGTTTGCGCTGGACATCGATAAATAAGATACCGTGACGTTCCTGCTGTAATATCTTCTGACTATCCGGGGTTTCCAGGCCAAAATAAGCGGTTTGCCTGGCGAGATCAAGGGCATAAGCCTGTGCGCCCCATAAAGCCCAGCGTCGCAGTCCATCGAGCGTCAGCTTGCCTAGTAACTCGCCAATATGCCCTAGCATTGGCCGGAGACTTCGCGGCACCCGGGCGGAAAGTTGATGGATCAGGTCCAGATATTTGAGTACCCGCTCGGCATCGCCCAGCCTTCTAGCCGCAATCGGCAAGGAAGCCAGCACCAAGCGCACGACTTCGCCGCTGACCATGGAAGTCAGCTTCATGCAGGAGGTCATCACGTCGGGAATGAGGGTGTCGCCCACTTCCTTGCAGACCAGAGGCATGGTTTCCAGCCACGATGCCAATCCACGGCCCTGTCCACAGAAAGCCTGCGCGCCCTGCAGATAGTCGTGCAGTCCTTGCGGACTCATTACCCGAGCTGCCTCGGCGTAGTTGGCCTCAAGAACTTCCAGAACTTCAGGTACCGCATCTTTGAGGCAACCGGCATATTCATCCAGATTGATCTTCATCGTTTCCCTCCCTGACGGGCGCCAGACCAATCTGCACGAACTGCACAGGCCACCGTATACTGGCGCCCCTGCTTAATCTTATCGTAATTTCCGAATACCTCACGCATGGCCCGGGCGAAGAATTCACGCAATCCGGTTATCGTCACCACATAAAAGCGGCCTTCGGACTGCAGGTGCTGGTGGGCGTCATATAACAGGATATACAACAACTCGCGGCCTACCTTGGCGGGAACGTTAGAAGCGATCAGATCAAACTGGCGATTATCGATTTGATTGAAACCATTACTGAGTTTGACCTCGCAATGATCGAGACCATTACGTAGCGCATTGGCGCGGGCGTATTGAACCGCCACAAAATCCTTATCTACCAGCAGAGTCCGGCCTTGTGGTGCCAAAGCGGCTAAAGTCAGACCGATAGGGCCATAGCCACAGCCCAAATCCAGACAGCTTGCATCATCAGCTACCTCGATATGTTGCAATAGCAAGCGGGAACCCGCATCCACCTCGCGGGGTGAAAATAGTCCCCATGTCGACTGAAAACTCAGCCTCTTGCCACGCAGCTCGGTCTCAAAAACCAGATCTTCGCGTAATCCGGTGATGTATTCCGCCAAGGGTCGCATGATATGCCCTAGAAGTAGGTGGCGACTGCTGCATCCAGCGTGTCGCGCATATCCGGATCGTCGGTAATTGGCCGCACCAGGGTCATCGCACAGGCTAACCTGGGTTCGATGTCCTTGGCAATCAACTGTCCGGCATAAACCAGCAATCGGGTGGAAATACCTTCATCCAGCCCATGTCCCTTGAGATTACGGGAACGCTGGGCAACCTGCACCAGTCTCGCGGCGATTTCTCTATCGACCCCGGTTTCATGGGCAACGATCTCAGATTCGATCTCCGCCGTGGGATAATTGAAATCCAACGCACCAAAGCGCTGTTTGGTGGACTGCTTGAGATCCTTCATCAGGTTCTGATACCCAGGATTGTAGGAAATCACTATCTGGAAATCTTCGTGTGCGGTCACCAGCTCCCCTTTTTTCTCCAGCGGCAGCACGCGCCGATGATCAGTCAGAGGGTGGATCACCACGGTCGTGTCCTGCCGGGCCTCTACCACTTCATCGAGATAGCAGATCGCACCGATGCGCGCGGCAGTAGTCAGTGGGCCATCCTGCCAGCGCGTACCATTGGCATCAAGCAGGAAACGCCCAATCAGATCCGAGGCGGTCATGTCCTCATTACAGGCCACTGTAATCAACGGACGTCCCAGCTTCCAGGCCATGTATTCGACGAAACGGGATTTGCCGCATCCCGTCGGCCCTTTGAGCATGATCGGCATGCGCACCTGATAGGCGGCCTCATAGAGCCGGACTTCGTTGGCCACCGGTTTGTAATAGGGTTCCTGTTGAACCCGGTATTGATCTATATCGACATCTTGCATGACTTTTCCTCTCTTCAGGTTCGCCGGATAAACCGGTCACGGGGGACAAGATCAGAAACCCCTGATCATTCCGTCCAGGGATTCCCCGGAATACACGACCCTGGTGGGGTCAAGCGGGCTTGCCGCGATAAATGACCATGGCAGCACCTTGCGTTTGATGGTAATTGTCATGCCCGATCAAACGCACGTGATGGATCGGATAGGTCCTATGGCAGGCTTCTGCCTCGGCGAGGATGCGATCCACATCGGTCTCCCCGAACATTGGCAATTTCCACATATACCAGTAATGACTCATGGTATTTTCCGGTTCGGTGTGCTCAATGGCCAAATTCCAGCCCTTGGAAATAATATATTCCACCTGTTTGCAGATCTTGTTCTGATCGAAATCGGGAAGATAAGAAAAGGTTCCGAACTTGCGACTGGATGGATCACCCAGGCTCGATTTATATTCTGTCACTCCACTCATGTTTCAATCCTCAATAGTTGGCTGATAGATGATGTAACGTTTTACTTGTGCGCCACGTCCAGCTTGTCCACCGTGTCGAACTCAAACTTGATTTCCTTCCATGTTTCCATCGCAGCCCTCAGTTCCGGGCTGGATTTGGCGGCCTTGGCCAGGAATTTCCTTGCCTTCCCTTTCCCAGGTCACGACCTGCGTTGCGCGCCTCGGCACAAGCCTCCAGCGCCACGCGGTTGGCCGCTGCGCCCGCCGCATTGCCCCAGGGATGGCCCAAGGTGCCGCCACCGAACTGCAAGACGGAATCATCGCCAAAAATGGTGACCACCAGGGCCGGTATGCGCCAGACTCGATCGCGTAGGCACGGCCCTTGTAGTAATCGAGATTGGTTAAAAGATCCGTCCAGACCGTGGTCCAGGTGCCGGTCGAGGACTCTGCCGCTACCGCCGCCACGGCTTCCTCACGCGATATACCGGACTGTGGCGTAATCTTAAAGCAAGCCAGAATATCAGTATCCTTCAGCGTATACTCGGGTTTCCAATAGGTTTCGCGGTATTCTTTGACGCCTGCGCTATAACTTTTGACAGCGATGATGCGGCTCCTCCGTAACAAAATGATAAATTCAGTATTGTCTCAACCGGGATATCTTCCGCAATCGATAAAGCAAGTATATTGCTCTTTATCATAAATACAATTCACGATTTATTATAGGTATAATAAGCTTTATATTATGAGTTATTCACTATGCACCTGACCCTGCGCCAATTAGAGGTATTTTCTGCCGCTGCCCGCCATCCAAGCTTTACTGCTGCCGCGCAAAGCCTGCATTTATCCCAACCCGCGGTTTCCATGCAGATCCGTCAGTTGGAAGATAATATCGGCCTGTCGTTATTCGAACCCATGGGGCGCAGCGTGGATCTAACCAACGCCGGGCACGCGCTGCTCGAATATGTCCGTCAGATCGAAGAACTCTTGAACGAAGTCGAGGAGGTGATGGAAGGCATGAAAGGATTGCACCGTGGCCAGCTGCACATTACCACGGCTTCTACCGCTAATTATTTTACCGCCCGCTTGCTGGCTGATTTTTCGCGTCGATATCCTGGAGTTGCCATCAGCCTGGATGTCACCAACCGGGAAATCCTGTTGCGGCAACTGGCGAACAATGAAACAGATATCGTCATCATGGGAGAACCGCCTTCGGGAAAGGATCTTAAAGCCGAAGCGTTCATGGAAAATCCGCTAGTCGTCATCAGTTCTCCGAATCACCTATGGGTGAATCGCAAAAAGATCCCGCTCATTGAGGTGGCTCATGAACGATTTATTCTACGCGAACCCGGCTCGGGTACGCGTGCGGCCATCATGCGTTTTTTCCAGGATCGCGGCCTGAGTATCCGGACCAGCCTGGAAATGAGCTCAAATGAAGCCATCAAGCAGGTGGTCGGGGCTGGGCTGGGATTGGGTATCGTCTCAGAACATACTCTAGAACTCGAATTGCTGACCCGGCGGCTGGTGATTCTCGATGTTGAAAACATGCCAATCAAGCGATACTGGTATATGGTGCAACGGCGTGGCAAGCGCAACACACCGGTCACTCAGGCCTTCCATGATTATGTACTAGCTAAAGCCGCCAGCCATGTCCAGCCACCAGACAATGGCTGCCCGATATCAGCTGAACTCCAGGAGGGATAAATCTCCGCTGCCTTACAAAGGCTGGTATCAACCAGGTGAGGCCACTGGCCTGTCAGGTATGCCGTTATTCGCGAAGGTAAAAGCCGATGCTTTCCTTATGAATGCTGAGCGAATAATCCACGCAACATCAGCAACCTTCCGAGGTAGATTTCACGACCTGCCAATGGTATCCGTAATCGACCCAAGAGAGCACGATCATGACCGACTCAACCGTTCCAGAACACGCCACCCCATCATCCGGTAAACTGCGGCGCGAGGCGGGAATTATCGGCCTGCTGTTCGCCAGTCTCGGTGGTATGATCGGTTCAGGCTGGCTGTTCGGCCCGCTGCATGCAGCAAAGATGGCAGGGCCGGCCAGTATTTTTTCCTGGGTGATCGGTGGTGTGGCCATACTCCTACTGGCTTTCGTTTATACCGAGCTGGCCACCGCCTTCCCACGTGCTGGTGCAGTGGTTTCATTTCCCAAGCTCAGTCACGGGCACTTGATGGCGCTGGTGATGAGCTGGGTAGTTTTTCTCGGTTATGTATCCGTGTCGCCGGTCGAAGTCATGGCCGTGCTCAGTTATGCCAACAACTACCTGCCCGGCTTCGTACACCCTGAAACCGGCGTCCTCACGACAACCGGCTTCTGGGTTTCCGCGCTGATGCTCGCCTTCTTCGTTGGCCTCAATGCCTTCGGCATCCGCTGGCTGTTGCGCATCAACAATGTGCTGGTCTGGTGGAAACTGGCCATCCCCATTCTGACCATCATCATGTTGCTGCTCGTCAGCTTCCATCCCGGTAATTTCACCGCCCAGGGCATTGCACCTTATGGTGTAGAAGGTATCCTTTCGGCTGTCGCCACCTCCGGGATCGTATTCAGTTTTCTTGGATTCCGCCAGGCCGTCGAGCTGGCCGGGGAAACCAGCAACCCGAAACGCAATATTCCCATTGCGGTCATAGGTTCTGTCATATTAGCCATTCTCATCTACGGACTACTCGAAACGGCCATGATCTTTTCCGTGTCACCCGGGGATTTTGCACAGGGCTGGGCCAATCTACACTTTTCCGGCATCGCCGGTCCCTTCGCTGGACTGGCGGGGATACTCGGTCTGGGCTGGTTGGCCATCCTGCTCTATATCGACTCCGTAGTCTCCCCATCGGGTACTGCGATCATCTATTCCACCACCACTTCACGAGTCGTCTTCGCAACCGGGGAAGAGGGTCTGATGAGTAAAGCGTTTTCATTAGTTATCGGTCCCGGCGTACCCTGGGTCGCTCTGCTCGTCACCTATGTTTTCGGGCTGTTCTTTTTCTTCCCGTTCCCCTCCTGGCAAAAGCTAGTCAGCTATATCTCATCGGTTTCAGTTTTGTCTTACGGAGTCGGGCCGGTGGTACTCCTTACTCTACGCAAAACACTACCGGTCGATACGCATGGCCGACCTTTCCTGTTGCGTGGAGCCTGGATCATCGCCCCACTGGCATTTATCGTCTCTAACTTCATTATTTACTGGAGTGGTGCCGAGACTGATAACTTTCTCTTTGCCATGCTTGGCCTATTTTTTACCGCCTACCTAACAATTGAGCTCATTCGAGAGCATTCCTTGGCGCACCTCCACTGGCGAGGGGCCTGGTGGCTGCTGCCCTATTTCACCGGTATGTGGCTGATTACCTATCTGGGTCCCAAAAACCTGACCGGTGGATTAGATTGGATCACCTATCCGTGGGGAATGGTTCTGATCACCGGATTCAGCCTGCTCATCATCGCATTGGCCACCACCAGTGGTCTGGAAGATCCGGAAGAGGCCCGGGCCGCCTTGCAAACAGGAGAGCCCAACTCGCCCAGCTCCTGATCGAAAACACCGATCCTGTTACCTGACCGGTGGTTCAGTTAGTAGATTCGCTTGACTTGAACGCCGAGGTGCAAGGGTGGCCTACGTATAAAGGCCTCATGGATATTTCCACCCCAGCTTTGGCGAACACAAATCCACCAATTCTACTTCTCCGGTAATTAATTTAGCCGCTAAAAAACTCTTGGCCACACGCAGGAAATGCTCAGGGTCGTCCGTAGTCAGAAAATGCACCCGGGCAGGCGGTGATTCAGGATCAGCTACCAGCTTTTGCCGGGCCAGCAATCTGGCTACTTTCTCAGCCGTAGTGAAGGCGGAATCCACCAGACGCACACCCGGGCCAGCGACCCTGGCAATAGCCTCTCCAAGCACGGGAAAATGGGTGCAACCCAGCACCAGAACATCGGGCACCGGGGCCTCCAACAGGGATTTGAGATATTCCCAGACTATCGCCTCCACGACTGGTCCAGTATGCCAGCCCTCTTCGGCCAAAGCGACAAACAGTGGACAAGCCGCAGTACTGACCCTAATTTCCGGTCGCAGGGCATGGATGGCGCGGACATAGGCGCCACCTCGCACTGTCGCCTCGGTAGCAATTACAGCCACATGCCTCGTCCTGGATACCGCGCACGCTGCCTCAGCACCAGGTTCCACCACGCCGACGACCGGTAAGTCCGGAAAGGCCTTCCGCAAATCGTCCAAAGCCACCGCCGAGGCGGTATTACAGGCAACCACCAACAGCTTGATGCCACGATCGACCAGGATCTGCGCTGCCTGGCAGGCGTAGCGACTCACCGTATGTGGACTCTTGCTACCGTAAGGCAAGCGCGCCATATCCCCAAGATAAAGGATGGATTCCCGTGGCAGGCGGGCATGGAGGGCGCGTAAAACGGTTAACCCACCGACCCCGGAATCAAACACGCCAATCGGTAAATTGTCTGTTCTGGATATCATTCCAGCAATGCCTTGATGCTGGCCAGATGCACTCGGGACACCTCGCGCTTTTCTTCCAAACTGGCCGGTTCACGCCGCCAATCGAGGTATTCATGCGGTAATTCCTCCAGAAAGCGGCTGGGCTCACATTCGATTTCCTCGCCATACCGGTTGCGTTTGGTGCAATAAGTCAGCGTCAAGGTCCGCTGAGCACGGGTGATCCCAACATAGGCGAGACGCCGCTCCTCTTCGATATCTCCACTTTCCAGACTGGCACGATGCGGCAGTAATTCTTCCTCCATCCCAACCATAAAAACATGTGAAAATTCCAAGCCCTTGGCGGCATGTAGAGTCATCAGGTGAACTGCATCCTGATCCTGCTTTTTGTTATTGCGATCAAGAATACCCACCAGAGTGAGGTGTGCAACCCGCGCAGCCAGGCCCTTGCCCGGCTCATCTTCCTGAAGCCGATTCAACCAGGCAATCAGCTCATGAATATTCTCCATGCGTCGGGCTACTGCTTTGGGATTGTCATATTGCTCCTCAAGCCAGGCCTGATATTGAATAGCTTCCAGTAGGTGGCGCAATAATAATTTTATTTCCGCCTCAGGATCGCGGGTGGCCAAGCTCATTTCCTCAATCCAGTCACTGAACCGGCGTAATGCCTTGAGTGCTCTTGGTGAGAGCAATTGAGCCAATCCCAATTCCCCCGCCGCCGCCAGCAAACTGATGCGCCTTTGCTGGGCATAGTGACCCAGGGTTTCGAGGGTACCCGAACCGATGCCACGCCGTGGAATATTGACTACTCGCAAAAAAGCGGCATCGTCGTCAGGATTAACGAACAGGCGTAAATAAGCCATGATATCCCTGATTTCCTGGTGCTCGAAAAAAGAAGTACCGCCGGAAATCTGATAGGGTATATTCTGCTCACGCAGCCAACGCTCAAAGGGCCTTGCCTGATGATTGCCCCGATAGAGGATAGCGAAATCACTGTATTTGCAACCTGCCTTGAAACGTTGGCGGAGAATTTCTGAACTCACGCATGCGGCTTCATCATCAGCACTCTTGCATGGCAGTACACGCAATGATTCCCCTTCGCCGAGAGTACTCCATAGCCGTTTTTCATGCAGGTGTGAATTGTGCGAAATAAGATGGTTGGCGCTCTTTAATATGCTCGTTGTGGAACGGTAGTTCTGTTCCAGCTTGATCACCTTCAGGCGGGGAAAATCTTCTTGCAGGTGAAGCAGGTTTTCGGGGCGCGCGCCGCGCCAGGCATAGATCGATTGATCATCATCACCAACTGCAGTCAGCCCGCCATCAACGCCAACCAGCAAGCGTATCAGCTGATACTGACAGGTATTGGTATCCTGATATTCATCAATCAGCAAATGGCGGATACGATTTTGCCAACGGGCGCGCAAACCATCATCCTCCTGCAACAACCGGGTTGGCAACAAAATGAGATCATCAAAATCAACGGCATTGTAAGCTTTGAGCGCCCGCTCATAAGTGGCAAAGATTTTACTCACCAGAACCTCTTGCATATCGGTACACTGAGCAGCAACGCTTTCCGGCGTCAGCAGATCATTCTTCCAGCGGGAAATCTGAAACCGGACTGACTCTGCCTCCTCAAGTTTATTTTGATGCGCGATCTCACGAACCAAAGTGGCGCTATCCTGCATATCAAAGATAGAAAATCCAGCTTTCAATCCTGCTGCTTTCAGTTCCTGGCGTAAAAAATTCAACCCCAGAGTATGAAAAGTGGAAACCCTCAAGCCCCGTCTTTCGGTGCTGCCCAACAATCCCGCAGTGCGGCTTTTCATTTCCCGCGCGGCCTTGTTAGTAAACGTTACAGCCACCACTTGCGCGGGCTTCAAACCGCGATTATGGATCAGGTAAGCCATTTTGGTCGTGATGACACGAGTCTTGCCACTACCCGCGCCTGCCAGCACAAACAAGGGTGCATCGGTTTCCATGACCGCAGCACGCTGGGTTGGGTTGAGGTCGTCAATTTCAGTAATAGTATTCATGGGGTCGCTATTCTATACCGGGCTAGATATCGATAAACAGCCGTACCTGTCGCTGGAACCTTCCCGTTGGCAGAAGAAATACACTATGACCTGAGCTTATGGGGATTTAGTCGCTGGACCAACTCAATTTTGATCGGCGTCTCGAAACTGACGGGGAATAGCTATCGTGTTGTTCACAGCCAGAGGTTGCGACACCTATAAGAGTAGGTGCGCTATACTGGAGGCTCTACTCCCTAATCACCTGGACTAGCAGGTTTTCGAGGTGGATGTCGGTATCGATCAAGCATCGGTCCAGGAATTTGATATTTTTCGCCTGCCGAGGCTGGCCACACTACCTGTCCAGCCCACTCAGGAGCCGCTATGAAAATCAACAACCAGGGCTGGCTGGAAAGTGCCCCCCACCGAATTTCTCCTAATGCCGATGATAGGCCAGCCGGGTGTGTTCCCGAACTGATCGTCATTCATAATATCAGTCTACCACCTGGTGAATACGGTGGGCCGTGGATCGATGCGTTGTTCGAGCGGAGACTGGATACCTCGGCACATCCCTATTTCACCGAAATCGCCCATTTGCAAATCTCTGCCCATGTGCTGATCCGTCGGAATGGGTCACTGCACCAATACGTTTCCTTTCTGTGCCGGGCTTGGCATGCTGGAGTTTCTTTTTATGGATTACGTGAACACTGTAATGATTTTTCCATTGGTATCGAACTCGAGGGAACCGACAGTGAGCCTTACAAGGACATGCAATACTATCAACTCACCCGCCTGATTTCGTACTTGCTATCCACCTATCCCACCCTCGATCGAGAGCGCATCTGTGGTCATGCTGATATTGCCCCCAGACGTAAAACCGATCCCGGTCCAGCTTTCGACTGGGGCCGATTACACCAGCAGTTAAGTCAACATCTTGCAATCCCGTTCATAAGGCCGGAAACTTCGCACTCACCTCGATTCACGACGAACAAGGATGCGTTATGACGCTCATTGCTCTACTGGTTGGCCTGGTACTTGAACGTCTGCTGGGTTATCTGAACGAGTTCCGTGATGCCGCTATCTGGCAGCGCTATACCCATGCCCTGGACAACTTGATCCTGCGTGCAGGATTGCGCCTCGGTGGATTGCGTCTGCTGTTGATCCTGGCTCTTCCGGTTTTGCTGACAGCCTGGCTTAGTGAGCTTCTAAGGTCCTGGTGGTGGGGGCTAATCTGGCTTGTTTTCAGCATCGGTGTATTGTTTTGGTGTTTTGGCCCTAACGACCTCGAAGACGATGTCGATGCCTTTATCGAGGCTTTGGCGCGTGAAGACGACGCACAACAACAGCAGATTGCCCGGCGCTTTCTTAGCGAAGAGAATGTATCGGAAGATGCTGTTGAGCGCGCCCGCCAGGTGGCTGAAGCTACTTTTTATCAGGCCAATACCAGATTATTTGCAGTGATTTTCTGGTTTGTTATTGCCGGCCCCCTGGGTGCGATTCTATATCGGTTGGTTGCCACTGTAGCTCAACCTACAAGATCTATTGAGGATTCTGCAAAAACCGATACTGCTAGGGTGGACATGGAACTGCAAAGTATCGCTCTGGGATTCCTCTCTTTACTGGACTGGATCCCGGTTCGGCTCGAAGCGCTGGGTTTCGCCATCACAGGGAGTTTTGATCACGCATTTTCCGCCCTTGCCCGCCTATTCTGGGGATACTCCGGCAAGCTCCGGGAAACTAACCGGCAACTGCTGGCCGCCAGCGGCGCGAATGCCATTGGGCTTGACACAATTCTCGGAGACCAACCCGATGCCCCCCGATTCAATCGGGCATTTGGTAGCATCATCATCCATGTACATCGAAACTTGATTGTGTGGTTAGCCGTAATCGCACTGATCACGCTCGGTGGCTGGCTAGCCTAGGGTATCCCTGTGAGTAGTGCTGAAATCGAATTGATCCGACATGGCGAACCGATGGGTGGCTCCCGATACCGGGAATAAGTCAAAATCCTGATCTTGTCCTCTTCCCGATCGCCCCGATAAAGACGCCCAACAGCCTGGATCATGACAGAACCACCGTTTCTAATCAGACTGAACAGCCATTGCAATTGCTGCGGCGCGTATTTGGTTATGAACGATTCCGTGCCCAGCAGGGCGATATCATCAAGTGCCTGACCCGAGGTGACGATGTGTTGGTATTGATACCTACTGGGGGAGGGAAATCCTTGTGTTATCAGATCCCGGCGCTGGTCCGCCCAGGCATGGGCGTCATCATCTCTCCGTTGATTGCCCTTATGCAGGATCAAGTGGCGACCTTGCGCCAAAATGGTGTCTGTGCGGCTTTTCTCAACTCAGGCCTGAATGCGGGTAAATGCTTGTCTATCGAGCAGGCCATTTATGCCGGTAAAATCGATCTACTCCATATCGCCACGGAAATCACGTACTTTGCAATGGCTCAGCCGCGTAAACTATCACTGTTCACCATCGATGAGGCGCATTGAGCCCCCCCCCAGTAGGGACATGATTTCTGCCCGGAATACATCCGGCTGGTGCGCCTGCAGAAATGTTTCCCCGGTGTGCCGTGAGTGGCCCTGACCGCCACCGCCAATAAATCGACCCGGTACGAAATTATTGCCCGCCTGGAACTCGATCAGGCACACGCTTTCATTGGTGGTTTCGATTGCTCTAATATCCGCTATCGCGGTAACTGAAGGTGGGCGCAATGATCGGGAGCGTCTACTTGAGTTCATCCGCACGGAGCATCCGGGTGAATCTGGAATTGTCTATTGCCTGCCCCGTCGCCGGGTCGAGGAAATTTTCGCTTGGCTCAATCGGCACAGCTTACCAGCTTTATTCTATTATGCCGGATTGGATTCTCAGATCCGGGCCCGCCATCACCCCCCGAGACAATCGGGCTCAAAAGGTCTTGGATCCAGAAATTAGATGAGGTATTGATGTTATCCATTTGCATGGCATTAAATGATAAAGTCACCGACAGCCTCAGTGCAGATAATCCCAGTAAGCCCAAACACCCGGTTCGAGCTTACTGGGATTGAGAACAACTTGCACCGGGTGCTTGATGTTGCCTTTGATGAAGACCGCAACAGAGTGCACAAAGGCCACAGTACCGCGAATTTTGCGGTGATCAGGCCTATTGCATTGAACCTGATAAAAAGGGAGAAAACCTCAAAGGTCGGTGTGAAAACAAAATGCTTAAAGGCGGACTGGGATAATACCTACTTGCTTAGAGTGATCGGTATGGGAATTTAAGCCCGATTGCTCCGGGCGTATGGCACCTTCACTGTGACTCACGACATCACCCGCTATACTAAAGTAAAGATTTTCTCTGGGATTAGCAAGAAGGCCGAAGTGTTCCTCAATAGTGGCGGGTGAACACGGAGCAGCAGACACGGAGCGCGATATGCGTGGATTTACCATGAAATTCTACACCGAAGGAAGTAACCGGAACTTAGCAGGTAATAATATCCGTTTTCTTTCTGTGTGATCCATGCAAGTTTCCCAACCTTACCTATTTCGACAAACCCTAACCCGCCAATGCCGCACCGACATCGGCCGCGGGAAGTAGTATCATAGTTTGTGTCGCGATCTAAGCTTCAATACTCCAGGGGATATGGTCGTGCATGGCGTCCTGCGGACATCATCCGCAGTATTCTTGTCGCCCAGAGAGAGGCGGCCACCGCGAGCTGGGGCGGTCAGCCGAGGCGCCCCCCGGAGATCCTTGGCACTAAAGGGGCCGTGCTGAGCGATGAGTGCGCGCGCTTCTTCTATGTGTCCCCATGTATTCCATAGCAAGACGCCGCGGACACGCCCCTCCTCAAGGTAGTACACCACCCCTTTATGGAAAAGTTCTTGCCAATCCTCGACCTGTTCCATGCCGGCATCCAGTGTGCCGACGGCCTCATATCCTAAATCAAACATATCGGAATAAAAAAATGGCAGATGATGGTAGAGTACGGAATCGCCCGCCATATTCCGGCCCGCTGTTTCCCCCATGACATTAGCATTGTCTTCGTGCTCCACCCGCATCCGCTTACCTAGCACCGGATTAAAAAAGTTGGCGACATCGCCCGCCGCATAGATGGCGGGGTCGCAGGTTAGCAGGAATTCATCGACGAGGATGCCGTTGTCTACCCCCAGTCCCGCCGATTGGGCCAGTTCAGTATTGCTCTGGATGCCGATCCCGGCGATAACACCGTCGGCGTGCAAAATGCCGCCCGATCGGGTTTGAATTTCATAGGTTGCTTCATATTTTGAAATGGAGACAACCGCGTCGCCAGCAAGGATCTTGATGCCTCTGGATTGATAATAGGTGTTGAGGAAGTGCGACAATGCCTGGGGGAAAATACGCGCGCCGATGCCCTCTCCGGGAAAGATCATCGTGACCTTGTTGCCGTTCATGCAAAGTGCTGCGGCAATTTCGGAGCCGATAAAACCGCCACCAATTACGGCAAAGTGTTGGCCGCGCTCCGTCAGCGCCTTGAGTTTCAGGTAATCATCGAGACCACGAAAATAAATCAGACCTTCCACCGGCCAAGGCAGGTGGCGAACTGTCCCTCCCGTGGCTAGCAAAAGTTTATCGTATGAATACACCTTGTCCCGGTCATCCATCACGATCTTT
>CAZUKD010000027.1:0-16714 GCA_964620825.1 uncultured Ectothiorhodospiraceae bacterium | reverse complement strand
TGAAAAACAATGTTTGTTCAATTTTACAGAAGAAAAGTTGCGCTGCCGGAAATATTTGACTCTTCAGGAAAATCAGTGGGTAAAAATATAGCGGATTCGCAACAAGAGGGATAGTTTTACAGGAAATAAGGGTAGAGCATCCTGCTCCGATTCCGAGAAGATGGAAGTATCAAGCCACCATCAGATCAGAGCAAAAGGAACAGGATGCAAGTCAAGACTATCCTCAATCGGGTGCAGAAGTTCAAATCATTTGTGTACGGAGCGGTACGCCGGGTTGAAGACACGTCAGTGCCGACACTGGAAGTTGAGATCCAGCCCCGGTGAATAGCCGCCCGCTATGCAGCGGTTGCGGGTACAAAAGGCCTGGGTACGATCGGTTACCGGAACGGCTGTTCGAATTTATCCCGATGTGGGGCATAAGGTGTTTTTTCGCTATGTCCCTCGCCGGGTTGATTGCCCCATCTGTGGTGTCCGGGTAGAACGCATGCCCTGGGTATCAGGCAAACACCGACTGACCGAGGCCTATGCCTGGTTTCTCCGGTTGGGCGAAGAGCCTGAGTTGGAAAGAAACGGCCGAGCTGTTCCGTACGACCCGGGACCCTGTGTTCTGCCCGGTGGAGCGAGCCGTAATCCGGGGGTGTGAGCATCAGGGCCTGTCAGGAGTTAAGGCTATCAACATTCTGGACCGGTTTCATATCATGGCGCACCTGAATAAGGTGATTGATGAAGTACGTGCCGGTGAGGCGAGGGAACTGAAAGAGAAGGGCTACGAGCCCGTGCTGAGGAAAACACGCTGGATGGGAAAATCGTGACATTCACCCCTGCTTGACGCTTCATGGCTCCATTCACTATGAAGGTTTCCCGAATGGGCCTGAACTGTAATGGTTGGTAAAATGATTTGAATGGGTTTCGCTAGGTGGTATGACTTGTTCTTAAGAATAATCAGATGGGGGTAGAGGTAGTTGATTGATCCCACTGGTAATCGAAATAGCGTGAGTTTTATGTGGTGTTTTCAGTTCCGGGGCCAACCTTTCCCCGTGAACACAAAATGCCAGACCTTTACGGAATTGCTCTGCCGACAGTTCTTTCTCCCCGATTTTCAGTAGTAATTCGCTGATTTCTAGGTAGGCGCCTGGATTAGGATTTTCAGCGATACAGGTTTCATAGTAAGTCCGTGCCTTGCTCCAGAGTTCAGCGCCAACACTCAGGCGAGCCAAGGTTAATAGTAACCCCGGGCTATGGGGATGAGCAGACAGCCAAGCTTCAGCCTGTTTAAGTTGGTGGGGAATGTCATTGCCGCGAAGTAAGCCATACAGGGTAACCAGTTCTTCATTCCACTCACGCTTCAAAACATGGGTGATAATTTTCTCCGCTTCGGCTGATTCGTGTTGAGCTATGAGCAAATGGGTATATTGGCCAATCAGGGTACTTTTTTGGCGCAGCTTGCGGGGAATGGAAACCCAAAAGTTTCTCAGAGCCTCCGTATCGCCCTTTTTGCCAATTTGTCCCATCCGGCCGGAAATAATTCGAGTTTCAAGTTCAAGGAATCGATCTGGATCCAGGTTGGCGATATGCCGTATTTTGGGAAGTAGCCGGGCCAGCTCATCCCATTCACCTTTTTCCAGATAGATTCTGGCCAGCAAATGGATGACATAGGGATGATTGGATTCGATTTCGCTCAAATGATTGAGCGTAGCTAAAGCCTGTTCGGTTTGTTGGTGTTCGAGTTGCAATTGGGCTTGAGATAATTCCACAGCAATCCGTGCCTTCGGGTCGCTGGCAATCGCCCTTCTGAGATATTCATCGCGCCGATCATAGGCATGCTGGTGCTGCGCCGCATAAGCCGCAGAAAGATAGTTCAACAAGGAGGTTTCACTATAGGGAGCGCTTCGAATCAATGTCCGCTCAGCTTTTCGCCAATGGCCTTCTGCATATTCTAGCAATCCCCGAATTAACAGCTTGCGTGATTTCTCCGAGCGATGAGCGGCGATTCTTTTACCCGCACGTCGAGGAGCGCGCCACAAATTGTCTAGTAAGCGCAGTAGAATATATAAGATCACAAAGCTTAGGGTTGAGGCAATGGCAAACAGTAGTAGAGATATCTGAACGGTCCAATTGCCCCAAGCCAGCAACATATAACCCGGTTCGTGCGCGACCCAGTAAACTCCTACACCGGTTAATAACATGGCGAATAAGCTGACAAAAAGTAATCTCATGGTACAGAAATCTTACTTGCTGATCCGGAACTGGAGGTTGCTTTCAATAAGTCTAAAGCAGCCCCGAGTTTGGGGGGCGGTGGAGAAATGTTAATTTGATCCAGTTTTTTCAATTCCACCTCAATTGGACTGACTGCCTGGGGTTGATAATGTTTTTTCAACCAGGCTAGAGCAGCCTGTATCTGTAGGTGAAACTCATTATTGTCATCATTCATCACTGCCAGGCTGGCTGCTTCCAGGCGAAGACGCAGAACCTGGTTTGAATAGATCTGTGAAGATATCGCCGCCATGCCCAGAACAGGCTCATCGTGATAACGTATGATGATGTTTTTAGATAATGATGCCCAGATATCATTAAGAATCGTATGCATACTGCCGGAAGTGAGGGAAGGGGTTGGTTTAATCATATTCTTAGGCGGCAGGTGTATCTGGCTCGTTAATTCGGGAACCACCTTGGTCAGGGCACCAAGGTGATCCACAATCTGGGTCAATTCCAGCATGATGCCAATGCGATCCGGGTGGTGGAAAGCGCGCAGAACGATAATTTCTTTAACAAGCGCCTGGCGCGCCGGTAGCAGGTTGGGATTCGCAAGGGCGGCGAGTTCCCGGTTGGCTGCTTTAAGAGCGGTTATGGCGCCACGATAATCATGAATTAAATCAAGGCGATAGCGGGCAACCCGCAACAGATATTCAATTCCTGCGATTTTCCACCCCTCGGGTGTTCTTTGGGCCTGCTGCTGAACATTGCGGATATCTTGCTGTAAGGTTTTCAGCATCTGTTGCTGCGCCCTTAGCTGTTGCCCCATTTTCGTTTGTTGTGTTTGCAGGATGGACAAAGCCTCCCGCGAGGCTAGGCCACTTAAAGCACTTTTCGTAGCATTCAATTTGGCAAATATAACAGATAGTTGATGTTTTTCGCTCATTCGCTGTTGGTTAAGTTGGTTATTGAACTGCATCCAGGCCCAGTAGCCGGTTCCCACTCCTCCACCGCCAATAACCAGCGCCAGGCCTGCGATCAGCAGTGCAAACAGTGAAAGCCCACCTCGTGGGACATTAAGGGGATTCTTTTTAGATACTGAACTGGATTTGGAGTGGGTATCCTGTACTGGAGTGGTATTTCTAGCCGGGTTGTTGCCTGTTTCTGAATGGGGGTTATCCGGTTTATTTTTTTCGGGTTCACTCATATTCTTGCTCTCATTGATGGGCTGGAAAGCGCCTTAAGGCTTGAGATTGATCGTAGCTTATACGCTGGGTGAATCATGTCGGCTTTCTGCCCATTTCAATAAGGCCATAAACATAGAATCATCACCTGGATCGGAGGCGGCTGTCAGATCAGTCGAGATACCAAGCTTTCTGGCTGATTCGGTAATACGTTCACTGCCCAGGATCAGGGGAGTTTTGCGGAGCCATAGTTGACCCAGTTTGCCAACCATATCATAGAGATTGTGCAGACTTTCCGTGCTGGTCATCATGATTGCAGCAACCTCCCCCCTCGACCAATGATAAAATAGATCTCTAGTACTGCTGTTCGGGCGTCCCCGACGATAGGCGTTTGCGTAGACCACCTCAGCCCCGCGTTGGATTAGCGTATCGGCCAATACCTCTCTTCCTCCATCGCCTCGAAATATAACCACGCGTTTACCGCCCATGTCCCGTAGTTCAGTTTCGGCCAGAAGAGACTCGCTGTCGAACCGCTGGCGGGGATGGATATCGACCTGAATTCTGAAGCGTTCAAGTTCATGGGCTGAGCGTTTGCCAATAGCTGCAACGCGAATGGTTTGGGGCCAGGTTCGGTGTGCTTGAATCAGATTTACTGCTTTGTGAACTGCATTAGGGCTAATGAAGATGGCCAAGTCAAATGTATCCAGATGATCGATAATAGAAAGGAGGGCCTGCCGATCAGGAGGATCAAGGATTTCCAATGTAGGAAAAAGTAATGGTCGCCCCCCGGCTACACTGATTCGTTCGGCAATATGCCGAGCCTGATGGGCGGGGCGAGTAATGACGACACCTAGGTCTTTCAGGGGAAGCTGGGTAGTCGTAGCTATTAGAGGCATCTAGCAACCCTTATCCATTATCTGTCAAGGTTGTTTCAATACCCATTTCGGCCAATACTCGATCTGCGCCCTGAGCCAATAGTCGTTCGGCAATCACCCGGCCTAGCGCTTCAGCAGCTTCCGGTGGAGCACTGGCTTCAGCGCGGTAAAGCTTACACCCATCCGGGGTACCGACCAGTCCACACAGTTTGACCTGGCCTTCATTATTTAATTGTGCAAATCCAGCAATCGGGACCTGACAGCCGCCGTTAAGCCTGTGATTCAAAGCACGCTCAGCCGTCAGACAAATAAGGGTTCCCTGGTCTTCCAATGGCGCGAGTAAAGCCCGGATGGGTGTATCACCCAGTCTAACTTCTATCCCCATGGCGCCCTGGCCGATGGCCGGCAAGGAGATCTCCGTAGGCAAAGGCATGCGAATACGGTTTTCCAAGCCCAGACGTTTGAGGCCAGCACAGGCCAGAATAATAGCATCGAAGTCACCGATATCGAGTTTGGATAGCCTGGTATTAACGTTGCCCCGCAAGGGCCTGATCTGGAATTTCGGAAAGTGAGCAGCTAATTGCATTTGGCGGCGTAGGCTAGAGCTGCCAATTCGGGCATTTGCAGGTAGAGTCTCCAGATTTTCATATCGATTTGAAACCAGGGCATCTCTAGGATCTTCCCGTTTCAGAATGGCCGCTAAACCCAGGCCGGTGGGGAGTTCCACAGGAACATCCTTCATGGAATGCACAGCAATATCTGCCTGATCAGTCAGCAATGCATGTTCCAGTTCCTTGACGAACAGACCCTTACCTCCGATTTTAGCAAGAGGGCTGTCGAGAATCTGATCACCGCGGGTAGTCAGGCCTATAATTTCCACTTTGATGCCTTCATACAGGATTTTAAGTTGCCGGGCCACTTCTTTAGCCTGCCACAGAGCTAACGGACTTTTTCGGGTGGCTATGCGTACTTTATCAATCATATCGAACTCAGGAGAAACACTTAAAAGTCATAGTATAAAGTATTTGTAGCAGTTACTATTCATGCTCAGTATGAATCATTGGCCGCCAGGGAAATCGAGTTGCCGCCAAGCTTCAAATATTGTCACGGCAACGGTATTAGCAAGATTTAGACTGCGGTTATGCGGGCGCATGGGTAGGCGCAACCATTGTTCTGGTGGGTAAAGTACGAGGATGGATTGGGGTAGGCCCCGGGTTTCGGGGCCGAATAGAAAACAATCTCCTGCTGTATAAGTGGGTTCGATATATCGACGATAACCCCGGGTAGTCAAAGCGAAAATCCGGTGCGGATGAATTTGTTCGAGAAAATCGGTAAAATTGACATAAACACGTACACCAACCCATTCATGATAATCTAGGCCAGCACGTCGTAGACGCCGATCATCAAGTTCGAATCCCAGTGGTTTGATTAGATGCAGTTGACAACCCGTATTTGCGCAAAGACGAATGATATTGCCAGTATTGGGTGGAATTTCTGGCTCAAAGAGTACGATATGGAACATGGGATAAATAGACGAATAACTAAGCAAGGTATCGATTCGCGGCTACAGTTAGATTTTTGTGGAATAAATTTTGCCACCCCACTGGTTTTGCTTTCCGGTTGCGCGGGCTTTGGTGAAGAATACACGCGTGTAGCGGGTTATTCCAACAACCAGATAGGTGCTGTTTGTCTCAAGGGAACGACGCGATATCCACGTTTGGGTAACCCTGCGCATCGTATCTGTGAAACGCCCGGGGGCATGCTCAATGCTATTGGCCTGCAAAATCCAGGGGCTCATGCTGTGATTCATGACATTTTACCAATGCTGGATTTCTCCGAGACCCGTTATATTGCCAATATCTCTGGATCCACAGTGGAGGAATATGCTGAGGTGGCGAGGTTATTCGATAACTCTCCCATTGATGCCATCGAGATCAATATTTCGTGCCCCAATGTTAAAGAGGGTGGTACCGCTTTTGGTAATGATCCGGATATGTCAGCCCAGGTCGTCGAGGTCTGTCGGCGGGTGACTTCCAAGCCATTAATTACCAAACTCTCACCAAACCAAACTGATATTGCTAAAAATGCCAGGCGTTGCATAGAAGCGGGTACGGATGCTTTTGCTGTCATTAATACTCTAATGGGCATGGCTATAGATGTGGAAACTCGCACACCACAAATGGGTAATAATCAAGGCGGGCTGTCTGGGCCAGCCATCAAACCCATCGCCATACTGAAAACCCATCAAGTGTACCGGGTTGCGCAACCGCATGGAATTCCCATTATTGGCCAGGGAGGAATAACCAGCGCGCAGGATGCGCTGGAATTCATCATTGCTGGGGCCAGCGCAGTAGGGATAGGGACGGGGCTATTTTATGATCCGCTTATCGCCGTACCAATCATAGCGGGAATGAGCGACTATCTGGATCGACATGGCATAGGCAATATTTATGAGTTGACTGGCTCGCTGCAGTTACACGAGGCGAATAGTTCGCATGGATGATCTGTTCGGTATGCAGGGTGGGTTACGGGTATTTTATCGTATTTTGGCAGGGCCTAGGGTGTTGGAAGCCTAGGCCAGTTCTCGATGAGTGACATATAAGTCTTCAAACGTAATACTCAGCACCCCTGATCCTGGCGATTAGACTGAGGGGATAATAGGCGTGCTTTGATAGGCTTTGGCACTGGCGCCGAGCAGACTGTTACAACTATTTTTATGGAGCTGGGATTCAAGCTCTTCTACGCGTTTGGTCAGTGCTTGAACCTGCTCCTGTAGTTGCAGGATAATCTCTACCAGTGTTTCCTTATCAAGCGGGAGAAGTTCTTCGCGCTTCAGCAGACGCATAGTTTGTCCCTGAAGTTCTTGCGCAGCGGGTAGATCAGCATATCCTTGACTGGAACGGAAAGATTCTTGTGCCGATCCTGTCGGCTACGCCCCTGCGTCTGCCCCAGAAGCTTCCAGTGGGCCACTTTGTAACAGGCTCCCTTGAATCGATCTTTCTCCACGAAGGTTTCAACCAGATGTACGGGATGACCGTATCGACATAGCCAGTCATGCCACAGCCGACGCATGATGTGACCCGGTATATGACTGGCCAGATAGGGTATACGAATCCATGGCAGGGTAATAAAGCGAGTATTTGTTGGTCATGAAATTTAGATTGCGCTGACGCACGCCTGTCCCCGTCTCCACAGATGTACTCTGTATCCGGTGACAGCTCCAGTCCGCATGCTCATGGATACATGCTTGTAGTCAGCGAATATCCGCATTGCAAACTTCACACCCATGGCAAATGATCGGCTTGCTCATAATGGAGATTATGCAGATTCCTGATATGGGGGACCTGATGGCTTATGGCTGATTGTTTCAGCCCCGATACCGTGCTGCCAGCACCTGGCGCACGAAGTGCCGGGTCTCCGGGTAAGGTGGAATACCGCCATATTTATGCACGGCTCCGGGGCCAGCATTGTAAGCGGCGAGCGCAAGGCGCAGATTGCCATGATAACGGTCGATGAGGCGCTTGAGATAGGCAGTTCCGGCATTGAGATTGGCGTATGGAACAAACGGGTCGTGTACGCCGAACAGCTTGGTGATGGCGGGCATAAGCTGCATCAGGCCGCGCGCCCCGGCCGAGGAAACGGCATGTGGATCAAAGCAGGATTCGACTACAATTACTGCCTGCACCAGCTGCGCGGAAACACCGTGGCGGGTGGCAATCGTTTCAATCATGGACGAGTATGCACGTGCTCGTCGAGCCAGCTTTGCCGGGGACAATCCCTGGCATGAACGCCAAGCCGGGGGCTTACCGAAGTAGCGGATACGCTGGAGTCGATAACCCGGGCTGGCGCTGGGAAGATCGCTGAAGAGCATTTTCCCATGGGCATTGTGATAGATGTAAACTTTTTCCGCTTGAGTCGATGCTGGCAATGCGCTCGTAAGGATGATCAGCCAGCTAACCCACAGCCAAAGTTTCCCGGACACCAAAAACATGGACAGAGCATTGGGATCAGTACGGATGAAGCTCTGATCCGGCCATTCTCAGGTACCTTCCTGATGGTAGCGAATTACCCGCTCGACCTCACTCTTTGAGCCGAGGATGACCGGGACGCGCTGGTGAATGGCTTGTGGCTGGATATCGAGAATGCGCTCGCGGCCGGTGGAGCTCATGCCGCCGGCCTGCTCGACGATCATGCTCATAGGGTTGGCTTCGTACATCAGGCGGAGTTTGCCACCTAGTCCCTTGGCTTTGATTTTTTTATCGATGGGGTACATGAAGATGCCACCGCGGCTGAGGATGCGATGGACATCCGCGACCATGCTGGCGACCCAGCGCATGTTGAAGTCCTTGCCGCGAAGCCCTTCCTTGCCCTGCAGACATTCATCAATATAGCGTTTGACTGGAGGCTCCCAAAATCGCATGTTGGACATATTGATGGCGAATTCCTGGGTATCCTCTGGAATGCACATGTTGAAATGAGTCAGGAAGAACTCCCCAATACCGCGGTCCAGGGTGAATCCGTGTACGCCATTACCGAGTGTCAGCACCAGCATGGTTGATGGGCCATAAAGTGCGTAACCGGCACAAACCTGCTGCGTTCCGGGCTGGAGAAAATCTTTGGCTATCGGGGTCTCGTCGCTTTCCGGCGCGCGCAGGACGGAAAAGATGGTTCCCACGGAGACGTTGACATCCATGTTGGATGAGCCGTCCAGCGGATCGAATGCCAACATGTATTGACCATGGTGGCAATTTTCTGGAACGGGATAGATTTCTTCCATTTCTTCGGAGGCCATGCCGGAGATGTGGCCGCTGCGGGTATTTAATTGCAGCATAATGTCATTGGATAGGATGTCCATTTTTTTCTGCGTTTCGCCCTGCACGTTTTCGCTGCCGGCGCTGCCCAGAACTCCGGCCAGCGCGCCGTGGTTGACACCATTGGAGATGGCCTTACAGGAAGTGGCGATATCATTGAGGACAAGTGTGAAATCCTCTGGAGCTTCGCCGTGGCGGCGTTGTTCCTCGAGAATAAACTGAGTCAGTGTTTTTCTTTCCATGCCGTTAATCCTTGTGAGTGATTGAAATGCATCGACAGACAATCATAGCAAACCCAATCGGTATTTGTCTTCAGGAACCGACATCCAGCGCGCCAACATTCGTAGACCACCGATCATTCCAAGCACTCGCTGACGGATGTCGGCCGGGGTGGCGTGATCTATTGCCCAATACTTATGATGAGTGCTGGCTGGCGGAGCGGGAAGCCGGGCCAGCGCAGACTCATCAAGCGTCACGATCAAATCAGCCCAGATGAATGGTATATCAGCAAATGTTGCCACTTCCAGCCAGCCCGCTCCCAGCTCGTGTGCCGCTAGATTAGCTGTTTGCTTGCGAGCGACTGCGCCCATGAACAGAATTTTCACCCGCCTTTTATACATTTTCTACCTCGTTCAAGGTTGCAGTATAGGGCAGAAATCCTGGGAATCCGGCGGCAAGTGCGAGGTTTGCAAACTGATTCATATCAATTGGAGTTATTCTCTGATGGAAGCTAGCTTGCTTCCCTTCGGATTTTTAAGGCTGGCACCGCGCATGAAGAAAATGAGCGGAAACGTGGCGAGAAATACCAGAGCCATGAAGTGGAAGCTGTCGATGAAAGCAAGCATGTTGGCCTGACGGGAGAGCTCCATACCGAGCACCTTGGGAGTTATGGCTTCGCGCAGGTGCAGGCCAAGATGATGCAGATATTGATACAGGGCTGGATTGGTAATCTCGATATGGCCACCGAGCTGATTCCAGGAAACCCGGGTTTGTCGGGTGAGCACTGTGGTGGCAATCGAGATACCGATAGATGAGCCGATGGTGCGCATAAGGTTGAATATTCCAGCTGCTTCTGAAGCCATCTGCGGTGGCAGGGTAGCGTAGGCAATAGTGGTCACTGGCGGGAAGATTAGCCCCATGCCAAAGCCCAGCAGGATCATGGGCCAGATGGCCCAGAACTCATTGATGTCGAGATTGTAGCGGGTCATCTCAAAAAGGCCTACAGAAAAGATAAGGATTCCCAGCCCGATGAGGATGCGAGTATCCACCTTGCCGATCAGGCGACCGACGATCATCATCGTAAGCATAGCCGCGATACCCCGAGGTACGAGCACCAGGCCTGCGGTCAGGGCGGGGTAATTCAGCAGACCTTCGAGTAGTTCCGGTGACAGGAGTGTAGCGCCGAACATGCCCAGTCCCATAGCGGTGATCATCAGCGTGGCGGTGGTAAAATTGCGGTCCTTGAATAGCGCGAGCTGGAACAGCGCTTTTTCGCGCTTGCGCAAGGCGTGATCGATGAAGGCAAGAAAGCCGAGTGTGGCAATAATGCTCAGGATAATGATGGTCATGGAGTGGAACCAGCCATCTTCATTGCCACGATCGAGCACGATTTGCAGTCCGCCGATCGCCATCGCCAGATACACGAAGCCGAACCAGTCCATGCGCCGTTCGCGCCGGGGACTGTCCGGCAACACTATGGCCGCAATCACGAAAGCGAAGAGGCCGACCGGGAGGTTGACGAAAAAAGCCCAGCGCCAGCTGAAATGCTGGGTGAGATAGCCGCCCAAAGTCGGGCCAATGAGCGGTCCCAGCAATACACCGATTCCCCACAGTGCCATGGCCTGACCACGCTTCTCGATCGGAAAAATTTGCACCATGATAGATTGCGACAAGGGAGCCAGTGAGGCACCGAATACGCCCTGGGCGAAGCGGAACAGCACGATCTCCTGGAGATCAATGGACAGGCCGCACAGCATCGAGCTGACTACGAAACCCGCCATGCTGATCAGCAGAAATCGACGTTGCCCGATCTTGTCCGCGAAATAGCCGGTCAGTGGCATCATGATTCCGGAGGAGACCAGATAAGTGGTCAAGACCCAGGAGATCTCATCGCGGGTAGTGCCCAACGATCCCTGCATATGGGGCAAAGCAACAATGACGATGGTAATGTCGATGAGCTGCATGATCATGGCGGTCATCATCGCGATCGTGATCAGCAACCGTTCGTGCGGGGTATACTGACTGGCGTCTTTGTGTTCCATGACTTAACGCTTCGGTAAAGCCTCTTGTATTGCTACGGTTCGCCGACTCAGAGTATCTATGGTAACTTCCGCCGAGGTACCCACGCGTAAGGGGTATTTCGGCAATGGACCGAGAATCCTCACCCGCACCGGGATTCGCTGGGTAACCTTGACCCAGTTGCCGGTGGCATTTTCCGGTGGCAGCAGGGAGAAGGCCGTACCGGTGGCAGGGCCAATACTGACGACCTGGCCGCTAAACACATGGCCACCATACATATCTACGGTAACTCGTGCAGATTGCCCGAGGTGAATCCTTGCCAGGGCAGTTTCCTTGTAATTGGCATTGATCCACCAAACGTTGTCGCATACCAGAATGAAATTGGGTTGTCCGGTCACGACATAATCGCCGGGATGTAACGTCATACGGGTGAGATGTCCGGAACAGGCAGCCGTAATCTGAGTATCTCGGAGATGGATTTTTGCAAGTTCCAGCGCCATTTTTGCCAATTGCACCTGATGATTCTGCTCACCCGGCTGGCCGAGCCGAGCCTTGGCGGCGGCCAGCCGGGCTTCGTTCACTAGCTGAGCGGCTTTGGCGGCCCTGGCCGCGTCCTCGGCATTCTGGGCGGTTTGCTGGCCAGTAAAGCCTTTTTGCAGCAGTCGCGCCTGCCGCTCGGCCTTGGCCGCAGCATTCGCATACAAGATCTGTGCCTGTTTGACTGCATCTGCGGCGGCAACCTCATTGGCCTTGAGCTGGGCCACCTCTTGTTGGGCAAGATCAAACCGGGCCCTGGCTTGGGTGACTGCCAGCTCGAAAGTTCGAGGATCGATCTGATAGAGCAGTTGCCTCTTTTTGACAGGCTGATGATCGTGAACTGACACCTCAATGACTTCACCTGAAACCTGGGGTGTGACTTCGACATGATGTGCGTGCACATAAGCATCATCAGTGGAGGGGTAATAGGTTGAGTTATACCAATACCAATATCCACCAATGCCAAGACCGGTCAAAATAAGAACGATGACCAGATAGCGAATATTTTTTTTCATCTGGGGTTCCTTCCCTGAATGGATAAAATAAGTAGTTACATCAGGTTTCAGTATTTTCTGTTTGCCGCAGGATATGAGTGAACACGCGCTCGCAACAGGCAATGTCTTCGGCAGACAGGCCCGCAAGCAACTCATTTCTCACCTCGGCGGCGACAGACATGATTTGGTGGACGATGTCATGTGCTTGAGCTGTGAGCTGAATTCGGTTACAGCGCCGATCCTCATAAGTATTTTGCCGCTCTACCCAGCTTTCTTTTACCAGTCGGTCTATCTGCACGCTGAGACTAGCGGAACTAATGCC
Source organism: uncultured Ectothiorhodospiraceae bacterium (assembly GCA_964620825.1). Classification (GTDB taxonomy): domain Bacteria; phylum Pseudomonadota; class Gammaproteobacteria; order DSM-5130; family Acidihalobacteraceae; genus Acidihalobacter_A. The sequence goes on along the minus strand of CAZUKD010000027.1, from coordinate 4,060 downwards.
GATACGATTGGCCAGCTCCGTCTGAGTCATGCCTTCCGGCTGTTTGGATAAGTGCAGCATGATCAGCCAGCCGGGCTGGCTGAAGCCAAGTGGCTGCAACCGTTTATCAATAAAATTGCGCCAGGCCCGCGCGGTTTCCGCGAGTCTGGCCCCGAATTGTTTACCCTGTGCATCCTGCATGATCGAAAGCCTTCTTTTAGCTAGCTAAAATTTAATGAACGAAATGTTAGGGGATTAATTATAAGTCTGATCATATCTTTTTCAAGGTGTTTATCCGCATTTGTGCCAAACATAGCCCCGATCGGTTAGGATCTATCGAATAAGAATATAAACGGGGAGATTTCCATGCGAGAAATAATTCATCGGCTTGCAATAATTGCAATTATGGGGATAGGTGCGAGTGCGCCCGGCGCTGCATCGGCTTTTGCTGGCTTTCATCTGAGGTTGGGGGCAGGTATATGGTCTCAGTCACCCGGCGGTAGTTTACGTTCCACCAATTCCGGGACCAATACTTCGATCAAATTAAGGCGGGATTTGGGTCTGACACGCAAGAATCATGGCTACTATTGGTTGGATGTCCAGACTCCCTTGCCGGTAGTACCCGATATTCGACTTGAATATTCCCGCATTGATACCGCCGGCTCGAACAAGTTGACGCGCACCATCACTTATGCTGGCAAAACTTATACCACCGGAACCCGGATTAATAGTCATTTCCAGTTGAGGCAAATGGATACCATTTTCTATTATCAGCCATGGTCTAGTGTCGTCCATATTCAGCTGGGCCTGGATCTCAAGGTGCTCCAGTTGAAAACCGGGATAGACAGCCAATCCAAGATTACACAACTGAATCGCAATCTGGATCTCCCTCTATTTTATGTGGGTCTTGGGATCGATTTGCCGCTGACCGGCTTGGGCTTGTTTATAAACGGTAGCTATATCGGTGTTGGCAGCAATTATCTGGCTGATTATCAGGCACACATGGTTTATCAATTTTCCAATGGATTAGGGATAGAGGCTGGCTATCGCGAGTTGGTTTTGAATATTGACAGGCAATCCATCAATCCAAACGCCAATATCCATTTCCAGGGTGGATTTGCAGGAATTTTTTATGCCTTTTGATGGGATGAGGACAGGAGCGGGATAAAGCTTCAGAGACTATCGATGGAATCGAGGATATCGATCGTGGTTTCTACATGCAGGATGCACCACCCACGATCCGCGGGCTGGTTGATAGCTCTCCAGCCAGTCAGGCAGAAAGCCGGTACACACGATTAGAATACAGTTTTGAAAGCGTCGCGGAAAGTGTATTAACGGCGTTCTGGAAGAACCCAATGTCATGATGAATTTCCCCAATATTTTTACTTAACACGTTCTCGAAAAAGCTATTTTGTTCGGTGAATTCACCTTCTGCTGGCTAGTGAAATCCTCCTGACTGTTCCGGCTGGCATTCCGATCAGTATGCGGCATTGTGAGGTGCCATAATTGCTCCGAGCGTGGCGCAGTTTACGACTCCTTCTGTCACATCAAGTAGACATGACAGAAGGATGGGTCATGTCAGCCGCGTTCTTTGATCATGCGATGAATGATGGGGGTGAGGATGAACTCCATGGCGAGGCCCATCTTGCCGCCCGGCACCACCAGATCATTGCGTCGCGACATGGATGATCCATGCAGCATTGATAGCAAGTAGGGGAAATTGATATCGAATTTGGCAGGATCTTTGAAACGGATGATTACCAGGCTCTCGTCTGAGGTGGGAATGTCGCGAGCGATGAAGGGGTTGGAGGTGTCCACCAGCGGTACACGCTGGAAATTAATATCAGCACGGGAAAACTGCGGTGTAATGTAGTGTACATAATCCGGCATCCGGCGAAGGATGGTGGCAACCGTGGCTTCCGGTGCATATCCGCGTTCGGCCTTGTCGCGATGAATCTTCTGGATCCATTCGAGATTGACGATGGGCACTACACCGATGAGCAGATCGACGAATTTTGCTACATTCACGTCATCAGTTACCACGCCGCCATGCAGGCCTTCATAAAAAAGAAGGTCGGTATTCTGGGGCATGTCTTCCCACGGTGTGAACTCCCCGGCTTTGTGCGAAGTGCGCAGGCGCGCGTTGTGTTGGGTAGCTTCTTCATCGCTGTGCAGATAATAGCGTTTCTTGCCACCACCCGTTTTACCATAAACCCGAAAGGTTTCTTCTAGCTTGTCGAACAGGTTGGCTTCCGGGCCGAAGTGGCTGAAATTGGGATCACCCACTTCAGTGGCCTGCTGCATGGTTTCTTTCATTTCGACGCGATTGTAGCAGTGAAAGCTATCACCTTCGATGATGACTGGATGAATGTTTTCACGCAAAAAGATATGTTCGAAGGCGCGTTTGACAGTGGATGTACCCGCTCCGGACGAGCCGGTGACTGCAACGACAGAATATTTTTTGGACATAAGTCAACTCCTTGGATTTATCAGTGTGAAAAGATGAATCAAGCCGCTTGTACCCAGGTTGCTGACGGGCAGTGACGGGCGCGATACCTGGATTCTACCGGGTTTTTCGTTGGCGACGCAGGTCTGTACATGAAAATCGATAAATTATGTTGAATATCACCAGCATAATGACCAGAAATAATATATTCATGATGCCGCTGGCTTGAAATGGTCCTTTACCCGATAACCTTCAGACTCATGATCGATACATTAACCTGATGCGTGGGGATGATAAAGGAATTCGAAGTGGACAAGCTGGCGATGAGGGCAAAACTTGTGGATTACCGTTGGTATCCATAGTTATGGTGATCGCGAGCAGCACCAGTAACGCCATGGCACCGGTGTTGCAGTATATCGCCAGGCTGAACAGGGTAGCCAGGAGCGAACGGCCTCGATGCCCTACAAGGACATGCCTTCCAGCGCGGCAAAGGTTTATTATACAGCCCAGCAGCTTGCTTGTTCCAGGGTTATGCCCAGCGGGATCAGACGACGAGCAAAGATCATTTTCCAGTCCGCCACCTTGTGTGGGGCCTCGCTCCTACTCAAACACCGGTACCCAAGCCTCCTTTTCCAATACGGAGGTCAGTATTCTTCAGGTTAGGGTCACTCATATGATCGATCCCTTCTTAACCTTGATTAAGGCGACAGATCTAGATGAATGGGTAACATAGTTTTGAGGTTTTTCTGTGATGGAACCGAGGTGGTTGACTTTGGTCGCGCAAACACCCATAGAGAATTGATTACCGAGCTCACCCGTCGTCCGATGGAAATCACCCTCTGTTATGTTGAGGCAGAGATCAGCTTGTTGGGGTGATGGCGACACCGAGGCAAATCATCATCAAGGTGAAGCCTTCAGCCGAACCCTTTGATGTGGATGAGAAGGTTCCGTGGGTTCTTTCTGGATAACACAAGAGAAATATGAAATTACCCGTACGCTACAATCTATTATCTGCTATCTTCGGCACCCATCGATAAAGTCCCACCCGAAGAGGGGCGTATCAAATACGGCTTGAATCTAGTAGACACCGTTAGCGACAGGCGTATCTCGCCCAGGTTGTCACCAAATCGACAGCAGGTTATCAAGGGGAGATCATCAAAGCCAAGTTGTAAGATCATTTCTTTCAACAACTTCCCGACGTGATAAAAATTACGGATTGACGGTTATTCTATACCGATTCCGGTTGCCGACCCAGCAACTACCGGGTGCCATTAAGTAGATATTTACCTGGTTCGCGACGGGCGAGTGATTGTCTCCAGTATCACCCTCTCCAGGTCGCTGAGGCGAGATGGAGCGGCGGATCTCTAACGTGGTCGATTATTACTCATGGGTTTTCGAGGCTGTGATTGTCTTTGCCCTGCTTGTGATCGGATTGACGCTCAGTATCATTTTAGAGTGCGTCAAGAAACCCTGAGCTAGAGTCGTTGCCTATTCAAGATTAACTTCTGGATATTCCCGGGGTAGCATTATTTTTTTTACTTATTCTAATATAGCTTATATAATAAATTAAGGAGTCGAATATGCACTGGTTCCTGAATATCGGCCGTACTCCCCGGCTGATGTTTCTCGCCGTAT
>CAZUKD010000026.1:0-16715 GCA_964620825.1 uncultured Ectothiorhodospiraceae bacterium | reverse complement strand
TTCTCGAGCAACAAACAGAGCATAGCTCCTCGGCACTACGTAATCATAGGGGACCCGACATCTAACCCTGTGTACGCTTCACCTCTCTTATTCGCAGGTGACCACAGATTCACTTCCACAGTTGTCGCTCCGCCAGAGGCGCAACACTCGGTAATGGGGGGTGGTCAACCCTTTCCATGGCGGGACTTTCACCCGATAAGATGCGCTGCGCTTATGTGGCGCGCTGACGAAAGGGTTATCAGTAAACCTACTGTCATTTTTTATGGTCGATTGCTTCCCGTAAGGACTGGAGTAAATCAGCCTCAGTTTTTGACAAACCGCAGGCTGAAACCAGTTGTTCCGTCGTTAACCCTGAATCGAGTAATTTTATAGCCTGTAATGAACGACCATCGGCATGGGGCTTCATTTCCACGGCTTCCAGCCGATTCCGCAAACCCTCCAGGCGCATGGATATTTGCTCAATCGGGATTTCTTGTTGGTTCAGATTGGCATCGAAACACTTCTGAAATTCTGTGAATCGCCGATCCAATGCAGTGATTCGATCAAACTGTTTGGTGACAACCCTGCGTAAGCGCAAAATTTGCCACGTTGCCCAAAGAGCCAGTAAGGGGAAATAAATGAGATCCAGCGCCAATAGGGGACTCAGCCAGCCAAAATGCATGATCGAATAATCCGTCTTTTCAATAAACAAACAGGTTTCAATATAAATCAAACGTATTCATCGACGCCTCCTAGTCTGCCTGACCTATAATCTAATTGGCCCGGGTGAGAATCATCCATTTTAACTCGACCCCTTCCAGGCGCGCGGGAATCTTTTCGGTGGCCATTCTTCTCAGGCACCTTTTTTTGCCGTCCATGAGCGCCCATCGGGAATCCCGGGTGTATCGGTCCGATCTCTTCCGCCATTCCTCACCTCCTGCGTATCCAGTAACCCACCAACCCAAAATTAATCAGGTAGTGCAAAGAAATAGAATTCTCCGATCCCAAGTGACACAGCCCTCAATTGGCATTGAATTTGTGAAAATGGCTTACCTCCCTCTCGACTCAAGCCATTCGCTCAAATCAAACCCGTTGACGGTATTCTCGATGCCTCATCAGCTCATAAACAGGCGGTATAATTCATCCACGTCGATAAGCGCACAACCATAATGCTTCGATGTTCCTACCACCCATCGCCTGGATGTTTTTTCGGTACGCCAGCGCACCTCACTTAAACCGGGTTCAAATTTTTCTCCAATACTATCGCAAGTCAGCCCCAAGTATTTATTATTACTAATAATAATAATGACGTTTTGAATATCTCTACACTGTTGTGCAGCACGGCTACACCAATCTTTCTGACCTAAAAACAAAAATGCAGGGTCAACAAGCCTAATCTGGACCCCTTCCAGATCGAATTGGCTTATAACCCCTTTGGCATCAGATTCAATCCGGGAGGTAACCACTTCATTACAAGCCAAGATCTGCTTGATATGGAAAGTTGGGATGGCCAATTTCAAGCCCTGAATCTGAAAACTCAACCAAGCAGCCGATGAATTATCTATGGGGGAATCCGGTTGCAAACTACTAGCCAATTGATCGGCAGAGGGTACAGCCACCTTTTGCCAATCAACCGGACTCATGAGTGCATCCAGATAGATATTGATGGCCTCATCCTGAGGGAGCAATCCCGGCTCAGCTTCAACGACTCGACTCATGACGCATCTCCATCGGTAAACTTCTGGTTCGGCCATCCAACCAGTCTAACAATTGTCCATACGCCCGACTGCCACGCGCACCGGGCCTGATCGTAGGCAAGGGCGTTCCCAACTGACTGGCTTCCCGAAATTGTGTGTCCACTGGAATGACCCCTTTCCAGACTTGCTCACCGTGAGTCTCTCGCAACTGTCGCAAGGCATCTATTGCAGCGCGTGTACGGCGGTCGAACAAGGTCGGTATGATCAGGTGACGAAAAGCATTGCCACGTGAGCGAGACACCATTGATACGGTACGCATCATGCGATCCAACCCCTTAAGTGCCAGAAATTCTGTTTGTACCGGAATGAGTAATTGTGTGCAAGCTGCCAGAGCGTTGACCATTAATACACCCAACATGGGCGGACAGTCGATCAACACCCGGGAATAATCATTCCGGAGCTGATTCAACGCCTCAACCACGACCCGGCCCATTCCCGCCCTGGCACCCAGCTGGCGGTCCAGAGTGGCCATGGCTGTGTGAGCGCAAATAAGATCGATGTCATCGACGGTGCTACGACAAACCAACGCACTCATATCAAGGTATTGAGACTGAATGCGTCGCTGAAACAAAGTATAAATGCTAGCGGGTTCGGATTCGGGATCATACCGGAAATAACTCGTCAATGATCCGTGAGGATCAAGATCCAGCAACAACACACGCTCTCCCCGGCGAGCCAGCAAGCCAGCCAGACTAATTGCGGTCGTGGTTTTCCCCACACCACCTTTCTGATTTGCAATCGCCCAGATTTGCATTAGCCCCGTCCTCTTTGCGGCTTCACATTTGAATTCAGCCGTTTGAACAAACCAGGCATACCTTCAGTCGAAATATTCGCATTTTCCGGTAAAATTACCAGATCGACCCGCCGATTCAGTGTGCGTCCTCGCAGGGTGGCATTGGAAGCGATAGGATGGTATTTACCAAAACCTACTGCCGCCAGATGTTGGGATGGTATACCATCCTGCACCATAACACTGACCACAGTGGCGGCTCGCGCTGCGGAAAGCTCCCAGTTAGAAGGGAAAATCGGGGAATGTATCGGTATATTATCGGTAAACCCCTGTACTTGGACCTGAATCGGCAAATTACTCAGGCTTTTGGCAACCTTCCGAATGACTGCGTAGGCATGAGGGGAGAGTCGCATGCTTCCACTGGAAAATAGGAAATCCGTGCCCAACCGGATATCGATCCAGTTCTTGTGAATCATGACTTCGAGTTTGTTCTGATTAATCAACGGAGTCAGCTTTTGCTTAATCAAAGTACCAATTTTTGGTAAATTCACTCCGGTTGATGCCCTTGAAGCCTGGGGCTTGGATTGGGTCGTCTGGAGTACACCAGTAATCCGCAAGGGTGAGGGAAAGCTATTGAAGACATTGACCGCAGGCGGGGCGATCGCCTCAATGTGGCCTACCTGAATGGGGGTAGGAGAACGGGGAACTACCTGAAAAGCCGAGGTCAAAGACTTAGACAAAACCCGGAATTTGCCTTCATTGACGGATGAAATTGCGTACATAATTACGAAAAATGCAAACAATAAGGTAATGAAATCTGCATAAGAGATAAGCCAACGCTCTCTGTCGAAAGGCTCCTCTCGGAGCTTTCTGCGTCGGTCACGCGCCATGGTCAGAAATCACTTGAAATCATGATTGTAAAAACCCCTTAAGCTTGGTCTCTATTGCATGGGGATTTTCTCCTTCGGCGATAGCAACCAGCCCCTCTATAGTCATCTCGCGCACATTGGCCTGGAGGTGAATGATTGCCTTCAGTTTCCCGGCTATCGGCAGTAAAATGAGGTTCGCAGAACCGATACCATAGATCGTAGCCACGAAAGCCACTGCAATGCCCTCACCCAGCCTGGCTGGATTGGCGAGGTTCTGCATGACGTGAATCAATCCCATGACTGCTCCCAAAATACCTAAGGTAGGGGCATATCCACCAGCCGATTCGAACACATTGGCTGCATGAATATCCCGCTGTTCCAAAGTATCCAGCTCGACTTCCATAATTTTTCGGATATCATCCGGTTCCCGGCCATCTACAAGCAACTCCAATCCTTTGCGCGCAAAGGATTCCGGGTACGACTCCGATAGAGTTTCAAGACCGAGCAACCCTTCCTTCCTAGCCAATTGACACCACTCGATAATTTGTGTGATTTGCTCCTCAGCATGAATGATCGGTGGGCGGAATACCCAGATGATCATTCTCATAGCCCGCGTAAAAACCTTCAGCGGAGTCTGCAACATGACGGCTCCCAGTGTGCCGCCGATCACGATGATAAAGGCAGTCAACTGGACCAGGGAATCCAGCTTGCCACCCCCGATGAGATTTCCACCCAAAATGGCGCTGAAAGCCACTAAAACGCCAAGCATGGAAAGAATATCGATCACTCATGTTCTCCTCATAAGACACTGATCGACTCGTGATCTGGCCATGCACTCCATCATTAGCTCACCTTAATCCGGCGCCGTGTCAATTCTTTGAATAGAGCTTTCGCTTTCAAAATCCCAGGCTGGATAATAGATCATCCACTTCATCCTGGTCTTGCACGACATCCTGATCGCTCCCATTGGGAACCACGGGCCCATAACCCCCGGTATCCTTGTCATCTTTAAACGACTTTTGCCCGGCCTGCGCCCGCCCGGTACCAACGGTGCGCAACAAATCTACCAACCGACTCTCAACTTCCTGCACAGTGTCAATCACCCGGCGAATAATCTGCCCTGTCAAGTCCTGAAAATCTTGTGCCAGAACGACTTCAGACAGCTGTCTGGAAATCAATCCACCATCCTGTTTGATCACTGCAAAAAATTCTTCAAGCTGATGACTCAATGATCTGAATTCATCGATATCCATATCCCGATTCCGGAAGCGGATCCAGGTATGAGATAGTTCCTCCGCCCGCCCAATCAAATGCTTCAGACGAGGCATACTGTCCTCAATCGCATTCAAAGTTCGATTAGCTGCCTGTTCAGTCATGGTAACGACATAAGCCAGCCTTTCTTTAGCGTCCGGAATTTCTGATTCGGTAATTTCAGTCAGTCTTGAATCTACCTGAAACCCATTCAGGGCATCATGAATCTGGCGAGTCAACTGGCCTAACTCAGAGAATAGTTTCTGTCCTTGCTGCACGCCGATCTGGTTCAATAAATTCTGTATCTGATCTTCTTCCCCCCGTTCAAGTGCAGCAATCAATTCCCGGGCGGGAGGTAATCTAGGATCTATATTTTCATCCACCATAGATTTGGATTCTGTCATGACTCAACCCTCGATACGTTCGAAAATCTTATTAATTTTTTCTTGCAGGGTTTCTGCTGAGAAGGGTTTGACAATATAACCATTGACCCCAGCCTGAGCTGCTTCGATGATTTGCTCGCGCCGAGCTTCGGCCGTGACCAACAAAACTGGTAGGGAAGCCAGTCTTTGGTCCGCCCGAACCGCTCTGAGCAATTCGATCCCTGGCATCTTCGGCATATTCCAATCAGTAATGAGAAAATCGAAGTGTCCCATCTGCAGCATAGGCAAGGCAGTAGAGCCATCATCGGCCTCCGCAATATTGTTGAAGCCCAGCTCACGCAGGAGGTTTTTAATAATCCGCCGCATAGTGGAAAAATCATCTACAACGAGAATTTTCATATCTTTATTCACGTACCTACCTCTTGATCTGTTTTAACTGGATTGATGAAGTATTCAACTTAATAATCTGTAGCTTACTGAATCAGCAAACCTAATTTATCCACAGAAAATACGGCTACGGCCCACTAGCAAACTCCAGGAATTTTATCTATCCCGCCACTCTTGCATATGTGCCCGCAATCTGATCAATGCTGCACCCAGAATCTGGGAAATCCGTGATTCCGAGACCTCCAATACCTCTCCGATCTCACGCAGGTTCAATTCTTCGTCATAATAAAGGGATAATACAAGCTTCTCACGCTCCGGCAAGCCAGCAATCGTATCCACCAATGCAGCACGAAAATCGGTATCGACAAGCGCACTGAAGGGTCCGGCCAAAGCGGCTGCAGATGCCTTTCCCATGTCAATCGCCTCATTATCCTGAGTTTCATCGAGACTGAATACCCGATAGGCTGTAGCATCTGCGACCAGGCGATGATATTCATCCAGACTTATTTTAAGTTCAGCGGCAATCTCGGCATCCCGAGCCGCTCGGCCAAGACGATTTTCCAGCACCCGTATTGCCTCGGAAAGCTCGCGTGCCTTGCGATAAATAGAGCGGGGAATCCAATCATTGCGTCGTACCTCATCCAGCATCGCGCCGCGAATACGGATGCCCGCAAAGGTTTCGAATGTTGCGCCCTGACCGGGTCGATAATTCCTGGCCGCCTCAATCAAACCGATCACTCCTGCCTGAATGAGATCGTCAACCTGCACCGCTTCCGGCAAGCGATGAATGAGATGGTAGGCGATACGTTTCACCAACGAGACATGCTCAACAATCAGCTGTTGCGTATTCTCGGTTTTATCGCCGACATACATGGAATTTAGTCTTCCCATGGGGCACCCGCCCCGGAGCGGGTTTCAAGCAACCGCTCCACAAAAAACTCCAGATGCCCCTGTGGGCCGGATTGCCTTGGCCAGTGATCGACCCGTATAGCCAGATTTCTGAACGCCCTGCCCGCTGGACTACCGGGATACAGTTCAGTTACTGCGGCTTGGCGCTGAACGGCTTGCCGCAAAAGGGGATCCTCCGGTATAGCACCAAAATAATCTAGGATCACGTCGAGAAAACGGTCACAAACTGCAGCCATTTTTCTAAATAAAATACGTCCTTCTCGCTCATCACGCACCCGGTTGGCCAGGATATGAAACCGATCCATACCCTGCTCACGACTGAGCACCTTGATCAATGCATAGGCATCCGTCATCGATGCCGGCTCATCGCATACGACCACGACGACATCTTGAGCCGCCCGGGTAAATTGGATCACGCCCGGTGTGATTCCAGCCGGTGTATCGACAATCAACACATCTACGGGTACCCGTAATTCGCTGAAAGCGCGGATTAGGCCGGCGTGCTCGGCCTGGGAAAGCGTGGTCATCCGAGCTACGCCTGATGCACCGGGTACAACCTGGATGCCACGCGGCCCCTCGAGCAGGATTTCATCCAGGCTATACTCGCCCCGAACGACATGTGACAGATTGGCTTTCGTTTGCAGCCCCAGTACGACATCCACATTCGCCAGACCCAGGTCAGCATCCATAAGCATCACCTGGCGACCGATCCCGGCCAGCGCCGTAGCCAAGTTGACGGATACGTTTGTTTTGCCCACCCCGCCTTTGCCACTGGTGACCGCCAGCACACGCACCGGCGCTGATGTTCCTGCGGCAGAATTTCTTTCAATATCTCCCATCGTGTCAACCCTTTCCGGCGCCGGCATGATTCAAATCCCGTTGCTTTGTCGGCGATGTCACCGTTGTGCGGAATGTATCATATCGACGCTTAGCCAGACGGATGGCTTCAGCCAGCAAAAACTGAATACGTGCGGGCTCAAGATCCTCGGCGATACGTTGCCCCGTCCCCAGATAGCTCAGAGGGAGATGTCTGCTCTGCTGAATCAGCGCTGAAAGAAATTCACCCAGAGATTCCGCCTCATCTAGCTTAGTCAGCACATAACCAGCCAGCGGTATTTTACCAAACCGAACCAATGTCTCGCCCAGCGCCTCACGCGCCATATTCGCGGCCAGAAGCAAATAAGATCGGACCTGACTGGCCTCACCGAATTCTCGCAACTGCACTTCTAAACGGACATCCCGCGGTGGTAACCCCGGTGTATCGATTAACACCAGTCGCTTCTCGCTCAGACTGCGCAACAAGCGCTGCAGATCCTCGCTGGAGTCGGCCTGATAAACTGGAATACCGAGTAATTGACCCAAATTGGTCAGTTGCGCATGCCCGCCGATGCGATACCCGTCGGCACTAATCAGGGCCACATCCCTGCTCCCCTGGTGAATAATATGGCGGGCCGCGAGTTTAGCCAATGTGGTCGTCTTGCCAACACCGGTCGGCCCCAGCAAAGCGATCATCCCACCCTGCTGAATGATCTCATCGGTTCCCATCGGGATACGGGCTGAAAGTTCAGCCAAGGCCGCTCGCCACGCCTGTCGGAATTCCGCTTCCGCTGGTGCGACCTGGGCGAGATCACGAGCCAGATCAGCATCCACACCCAATCGCTCCAGCTGACGAATGACCTGCATCTGCCGAGGATGTTCCAAGGCATAATCTTTCCAGGCCAGCGCAGACAATTGTTGCTCAAGCAAATCCCGCATCCGGGCCAATTCCTCACGTACACCCGCAATACCATGACTTTCCGCTGCCAAAGAGAGATCCGGCGGGGTAACCGGTTCGGGGGTCGATTCCCTATCCGGCATAGATGATTGAGATTCATGGGCCGAATGAATCTCTCGTTCTGCTATAGAACGCTTAGTCTCTAACTGGCGGGACGGCCAAGGCAAATCCTCACGTGGACTGATAGGATCGGGCGTTTCATCTTCGGGCGCATGCTGCCCGGTCTTTGACGATGAGGTATCCGTTTCCAGTTTGGCCACTAGTTCGGCATCGAAATCCATGGCTGCCATCAACTCAATGCCATCCGGGACTGGCCGACTGGAAAGGATGACCGCATCCGGGCCCATGGAATCCCGCACCAGCCGTAATGCCTGACGCATCTCCGGAGCTACGAATCGCTTGATTTTCATGCAAACACTCCATTTTTATGCTGCACGTTCCTGATTATTTCCATCGCTATCACCCCCTACTGTTGCCATAATTTTTAACCGCTTATCTTCCGGTAACTCGGAATAAGCCAACACATGCAAGTCGCGGATAGCGGGCCGTAGCCAACGGGATAACCAGGGCCGCAAATTAGGGGAAACCGCCAATACACTGGGTTCCCCCGCCATTTCCTGGCGCTGAGCCACTGTAGCGATAGCCTGCTGAAGGCGTTCCGCCAATCCCGGTTCCAGTGCCAGACCAGTACCGTTTTGTACAGATTTCTGCAACATCTGTTCCAACCGGGGATCCAGCGTAATCAGCGGCAATTCGGTAGCCAATCCATAAATGTGTTGAATGATCGTCCGACTCAAAGCACCCCGCCCAGCTGCCGTCAAAACGTCAGGATCTTGACTCCTGCTTCCCTCAGCCGCCAGAGTTTCGGTGATGGTGCGTAAATCCCGAATCGGAATCCCTTCCGCCAGCAGATTCTTCAATACTTTGAGCACCACGCCCAGAGAAAGTGGTTTGGGAGTGAGGTTCTCTATCAGTTTGGGTGCCGATTTCGCCAGCATATCCAACAGGTGCTGGACTTCCTCATGACCCAACAGGTCCTGGGCATGGTTTTGCAGGATCTGGCTTAGATGAGTAGCAATCACGGTGGCTGCATCGACAACCGTATAGCTCAGAGATTGGGCCTGATCACGCTGACCTGGCTCGATCCAGATCGCTTCCAGGCCAAAACTGGGATCATGCGTCGGCATACCTTCCAGTGAGCCAAATACCTGTCCCGGATTGATGGCTAGCTCACGATCAGGAAACACTTCAGCTTCCGCCATCGGGACTCCATTGAGACTGATGCGATAGATATTTGGGCCAATTTCGAGATTGTCCCGAATATGTACTGGCTGAATCAGAAAACCCAGTTCCTGGGACAACTTGCGTCGTACACCCTTAATCCGCGATAGCAACATGCCGCCCTGGCTTTTATCAACTAACGGAATCAGACGATAACCCACTTCCAATCCGATGATATCCACTGGCAGAACGTCCCCCCAGGATAATTCTTCCTGCTGCGTAGCTGACTCCGTTTCCGGCGGGGTCCGGGCTGATTCCAGGGCTTGCTTTTGGTGTTGCCGGATTACCCAACCCGCTACCGCCAAAAGTAGTGCCAATCCCAGAAACATCAGATTGGGCATACCTGGCACGATACCCAACAAACCGAGTATTCCGGCGGTAATAAACAGGGCGCGCGGAGAACCAAACAACTGCTGCATAATCTGCTCGCCCATATTCTGCGAGGATGAAACCCGGGTGACGATGATGGCTGTGGCAGTAGCCAGTAATAGCGAGGGTATCTGGGCCACGAGTCCGTCCCCTATAGTCAGCAGCACATAATCACGCACCGCCTGACTCAGGTCCATCCCGTGTTGGGTTATACCGATAACCAACCCGCCAATGATATTGACGAACAAGATAATAATACCGGCAACCGCGTCGCCTCGTACAAATTTACTGGCGCCATCCATAGACCCGTAAAAATCGGCTTCATTACTGATTTCTTCGCGGCGTAACCCAGCCTCTTCCTGGGTAACAATGCCAGCATTGAGATCAGCGTCGATCGCCATCTGCTTGCCGGGCATGGCGTCCAGAGTGAAGCGTGCGCTAACCTCGGATACCCGACTGGCTCCCTTGGTGACGACGACAAAATTGATAACCACAAGAATGATGAATACCACCAGCCCGACAGCATAATCACCACCCACGACAAAATGACCGAAAGCCTCGATGACCTGCCCCACCGACCCGGGTCCGGTATACCCCTTGAGCAAAATGATACGCGTGGATGCGACATTCAGCGCCAGTCGCAGCAAGGTGGCAATCAGCAAGACGGTAGGGAAAACGGCAAAATCCAGCGGCCGCCTAGAATAGACCGTCATCAACACAACCACCATCGATAAGGCGATATTGAAAGTAAATAAAATACTGAGGATAAAAGGTGGCAACGGCAGCATGATCATCGCCAGCATCGCCAGCAGAACGACCGGCACACCCAACCCTAGGCTGCCGAGCCCACGCAAAGCGCCAAAAACCCCCACTACACTTTCCGCGCTCGAATCCGCCATCATTCAACCTCCTTTGGGGGAACCGCATATTCTGCGGGGACAGCTATTTCCAGCCCCGCGCTTTCTTCCGTAGTACCCGCTTTGAGTTGATATACATAAGCCAGCAATTGTGCCACGGCCACATACAACGCTGCGGGAATCTCCTCGCCAAGTCGGGTATGAACATACAAGGCGCGTGCCAACGGTGGTGCTGAATACATCACGACATGATTTTTCTCAGCCAATTCCCGGATTCTCTGCGCCACCTGATCGGCGCCTTTAGCGACCACTCGCGGAGCACCATTCGTGGATTCGTTGTAACGCAGTGCCACGGCATAATGGGTCGGATTAGTTACCACTACATCGGCATGTGGCACTTCTTCCATCATGCGCCGCTGGGCGATTTCGCGTTGTAAACGACGTTGCCTGCCCTTGACTTCCGGTTGACCCTCCGTTTCCTTCAGTTCATCACGAATCTCCTGGCGAGTCATACGCAGATTTTTGGCATACTGCCAGAGCTGAAAAGGCACATCCGCCGCAGCGACCAGAACCAAGGCCGCAGACATAAACAGGAAACCCCACCCCATGAGTGAGCCGGCTTGCATAAGCGCAGGCGCCAGAGATTCACTACCCAACCCAAGAAATACCGGGGCATCGCGCCAGAGCACGATGATTGCTACGGTAGCCACAATCAGAAACTTGGCCAGCGCCTTGACCACCTCCATCAACCCACTTAACGAGAATACCCGCCCCAGGCCCGTGAGTGGATCCAGTCGATCCCAGCGAAAAGCCATGGCCTTGGCGCTAAAAGCCACCCCACCCAGCGCAATAGAGGCCACGATCGCCGCCACGACCATCACCATCAACAAGGGTGCCATCAGCCACAACCCCTGCCGGATGGCTTCCTCGAGGGCAGGATAAAGCATAGCGGAGTCAGTCACCATATTACGGTTTAAGGTCAATCCACCCCGCATAAACTGATAAAAACCCTCAGCCATACGTGGTCCCAGCACCAGCATTCCACCTGCAGCGGCAAGCAGGACTGTCATGGTATTGAGTTCACGCGAACGGGGAACCTGCCCTTTTTCTCGGGCTTCGCGCAGGCGTTTCGGCGTCGCCTGCTCCGTGCGTTCCTGGGAAGCATCACTACGGGCCATGATTCATCTCCTGGCCTAACCGCCGAGAATACTGCGCAGCAGGAAAAAGGATTGGTTCAAAATATCGGAGAACCGGGGCACCATGGTGGGCAGAGAAAACAAAATAAGGACAAAACCCAGCATCAGAGTCAATGGGAAACCCACTGCAAAAATATTGAGTTGTGGAGCCGCCCGAGTAATCACGCCAAAACCGATGTTGACCAGCATTAAGGAGGCGATTGCTGGGAGCGCCACCAGCAAAGCAGTAGCATACATAGTGCCGCCCCAGCTCACGATTTCCCATAAGGCGTTCCGGGACAGCCCGATCGGACCCACGGGCAGCCAACGGAAACTCTGCACTAACATATTGAGAAACAGCAAATGCCCATTCAATGCGAAAAAGAGTAGCGTCGCCAGGATAATGTAGATCTGGCTGACCGCCGGCACCTGAATGCCATTCTGGGGATCAACTAGCGTCGCGAACCCCAAGCCCATACTCAGGGCGATAGCCTGTCCCGCCAGCACCATGGCGCTGAAAACGGTTTGCAAGATGAAACCCATGGCCACCCCGATCAATACTTGCGAGGCGGTCACCAGCAAGCCTTCCACACTAAGCAGATCAATAACCGGCATGGCAGGTAGAAAAGGATAAAGCATCCACGCAAGTGCCAGAGCGAATAACAGCCGCACAACGACGGGAATCGTGCGTGCCCCGAAGATGGGAGCGGCAACCAGCATGGCACCAATGCGGATGAATGGCCAGATGATGCCCTCGGTCCAGGACATCAACTCACTGGCCGAAACTGTCAACATCATCCTACCTGATTAGCCCCGGGATGCTGCTAATTAGCTGCCGGGTATAATCCACCGCCAGATTCATGGTCCAATGACCGGTCAAGACCAGCACCGCCGCCATAGCAAGAAGTTTGGGAATGAAGCTTAAGGTCAATTCCTGGATCTGGGTGGCAGCCTGAATCATGCCGACCAGTACACCGACAACCAGACCGGTCAGTAAAAGAGGGGCGGAAAGCAGTATAGTTACTTTGATCGCTTCCTCACCAATAGTTAGAATAGTATTCGCGGTTAGCATAGCAGTCTCCTCAATGATAAAAACTCGAAGCCAGGGTGCCCATAATCAGGCCCCAACCATCGACCAGTACAAACAGCATCAGTTTAAATGGCAGGGAAATAATCATGGGAGACAACATGACCATACCCATGGACATCAGCACACTGGCTACCACCAGATCAATGATCATGAAGGGAATCAGGATCAGGAAACCGATCTGGAAGGCAGTTTCCAGTTCACTGGTTACAAAAGCCGGTACCAGCAGTGAAAAGGGCACGGACCGAGGATTCTTGAATTTTCCATGTCCTGAAATGCGAGCAAATAGTGCCAGATCCGGTTCTCTGGTTTGCTGTAACATAAAAGTTTTGAAAGGAGTTTCCGCCTTGCCGATGGCCAATTGCTCGGAAATCTTACCAGCGAGATAGGGCTTGACCGCCTGGTTGTAGGCTTGGGTAAAAACTGGCGACATGACAAAAAAAGTCAAAAAGAGCGCCATACCCAGAAGTATCTGATTCGACGGCGTCTGAGTGGTTCCCAATCCTTGGCGAAGAATGGCCAGAACTACAATGATGCGAGTAAAAGAGGTCATCATGATTAATGCGGCTGGCAGAAAACTCAGCAACGTCATCAGGATGAGAACTTGCAGATTGATCGAATAGATTTGTGCGCCGCCCGCTGCCGGGGTAACTGTCAATAATTGGATATTGCCTGGAGCTGCCTGCAAAGTCAGTGGCAGCAAGGCAATTAAAGCCCCAAAAACCCAGCACAAGGTCTTCATTTTGAAGACCCTCGTTGCATGAATTCGCTCAACCTGGCACGAAATACTCCACCGGCTGCGCCGGAAGTAGTGGTTTTTTCCTCCAACGGTTGCTGCAAGACATGCAGGCAGGCTACCCGTCCCGGAGCAACACCTAGAAGAATCTGCTCATCGCCCACCTGAATCAGTACGATCCGCTCGCGCGAGCCCAATGGCAAACCTGCCAGAATGCGCAACTGCCCTTGCACACTCCCCTGAATCCGCTTCATTCGCCGAAGTAGCCAAGCCAAGCCAAAAATTAGCGACACGACAGCAATCAGCCCGAAAGCGAACTGCCCCAGTGATGCCGCACCGAGCAAAGTATCCGCATGCCCGCTGGTGCCGGTAACCAGTGGCACCAGGTGCTGATTCGCAGCCATACTCTGCAGCGGCCAAAGCCCAATCAATATCAGGGCTGTGAATTTGTGTAACATCCCGGCATTCATGGTTCTGCTCACTTCAGCTTACGAACTCGTTCGGCGGGACTAATAACATCGGTCAACCGGATGCCATACTTGTCATTAATGACCACTACTTCGCCATGCGCGATCAGGGTGCCGTTGACAAGCACATCTAAAGGCTCGCCAGCCAATCGATCGAGTTCAACAACCGACCCCTGATTGAGACGTAACAGATTGCGGATAGGTAACCGGGTGCGCCCGATTTCCATGGACACAGTCACCGGAATATCTAAGATGATATCGAGATTGGCTTCATCATCCAGTAGACCATCCGTAGATTGCACGTCATGTTTATCATTCTCATGATTTTCGAGCGCATTGAACCGGGCCTTTTCGACCCCCTGATCGGCATGGTTTTCCGGTGCAGCATTCTTTTGCTTTTTCAAAGTGGAAGCTGTCGGCCTTTCACCTGATTCGGCATGCCCACCCATTTCTACTGAGCCATCTCCCGTCAGCGTCGCAGCCTCCACGACGGATTCATCCACCGCATCTCCTTTAGGGGTAGGGGCGGCGCGCGGATTAGCTTCTGCCTGCTCAGACAAAGCCTCGGCCCAATCCCCTTCAACAGAAGATTGTTCGGATTCCGGTGTTTCGGCGTTCATAATCCAACCTCGCTTGTTTGCATTTTAATAATCGCGTTTGATGTGCTCGGTAACCTGCATTGCGTTCTGACCATTGTGAACACCAAACCGTCCACGCAGAACCGGCAATTCCTCTGCACGTAGTAAGATGGTATCTGGCATCTCGAAAGGGATAATGTCACCGGCTTTGAGGTGCATAACGTCTCTCAGCATTAATTCAGTTTCTGCCAGCGTGCCCACCAATTCGATATTGGCTTCGGATATTTCCACGCGCAGACTCTTCAACCAGCGCTCATCGACTTCGCTGCGATCACTCTGGATACCCGCATCAAGAATATCCCGGATGGGTTCGATCATCGAATAGGGCAAGGTAATATGCAGTCCACCACCACCGCCTTCCAACTCAACCTGGAAACTGGAGACCACCACGACCTCGGTCGGGCCAACAATATTGGCAAACTGTGGATTCACTTCAGAATTGACGAACTCGAAATTCAGGTCCATGACCGGCGCCCAGGCTTGCTGCAAATCCAGAAAAACCTTATCAAGCAACAAAGAGATAACGCGCATTTCAGTGGGAGTGAAATCCCGCCCCTCGATTTTGGCCTGGAACCGCCCGCCACCCCCAAAAAAATTATCCACCAGGATAAAAACTAATTGTGGGTCAAAAACAAATAGTGCTGTACCCCGTAACGGCTTGATACGCACCAGGTTCAGGCTGGTCGGCACAAACAGGCTACGAATATATTCTGAAAACTTTTGAACCTTGATATTTCGGGCACCCACCTCAGGAGTAAAACGGAGCATATTGAATAAGCTGATGCGCAACTGGCGGGCAAATCGTTCGTTGATCATTTCCAGCGTGGGCATGCGGCCACGTACAATGCGTTCCTGGCTTGCAAGATCGTAGGAATAGACTCCCTCCCCCGGCTCCGCCCCGGCGTTGGTATCTATATCTTCAGAATCGACACCATTCAACAAGGCATCGATTTCATCCTGGGAGAGAATATCGGCGTTGGCCATGCGCTTATTGCATTACGAAACTGGTGAAATAGACTTGATCGACCTTGCCGGTTGCCCCATCTTTGTGCAGCTCAGAATTAATAGCCTGCAAAACTTCCTTGCGCAGTTTCTCCTTGCCGACAGGAGTGCTGATTCCCTGATAGTGCTGCCCGCTCAGCAAAATGATGAGACGATTCCTAATCGCCGGCAGGTTAGTCTTTAATTTTTCGATCAGCTTGGGGTCGTGGGTCATGACATCGATACCCACTTGAAGAAACCTAGCTACAGTCGGATTCTGAAAATTCACCACCATAGTTTTAAGTTTGAAATAAACAGGGGCATGTTGGGTCGTGGTTCCCCCGCTCTTTTTGGCTGAATGCTTGGAAAGATACCTCATTCCACCAAAACCGATTACTAACAATAAAAGTCCTCCCACGGCAATCAGTATGATCATCTTCTTTCTCTTCGATCCTTTTTCCTTCGGCTGTTGATCCGCCATCATCAATCTCCTGGTCAATTAAATTCCCACTGATCGGAATTGCTTAAAATATCACTAGCAAATCCCGCGCCATAACATATAGTTATTTGATAACAAAAGAATTCATCGGACCTCACTCGGTACTATAAAGAAACCATATTAGTGCCGACGAAAATCCGACACCATCATTTTGCCATAGCAACGTAAAGAGAACGGGATGGTAACCCTTTAGCCTATTCAGCCAAGTTCAACCCTGTTGGGATCCATCTATTTTTATGCAATCCGGAAACTGCACACCCGATATAAGAGAAATGGTCTACTCAAGCTAAATACCCTGTTAAGGAACGCATTTATGCCTCGCCAGAAAAACTCGTGAGTAATTTTCAGGGCAAGCAAAGCGCCGAGAGCATAATACAAAATGCTACTGGAAAACCATTTCTGACCCGGACCAGTTCAGTAATAGAGGGTGGCATCGAGATGCCATAACCGCATCCAACATGGTCACGCCCCTATACTGCTGTAAATTCATTTAAAGTCATCGAGGCTTCTTGTAGGATCAGATACCGTCTTGATAGGATAATCATCTTTCTTAGCTACCGCCAAAAGTAGGGTTCATGCTGCTCAG
>CAZUKD010000025.1:0-18759 GCA_964620825.1 uncultured Ectothiorhodospiraceae bacterium | reverse complement strand
AGTCGCCTCTCGACTATCAGCTTAACCACGTTATTCTTACCCATAGCGGCGTATCGGGTTGGTGGAAACAATTAGATCACCACACCAAGGGATTAAAACCCAGGATAATCCTATGAGTGCGCCTGAGCTAGCAGCGACATTAGGCGCTCAATTTTTGTTCCGAATTCTGATGCTTTTTCTGGTAATTTTCGATAGCCGCCTTGATAGCGTCTTCGGCCAACACGGAACAATGGATCTTGACGGGTGGCAGAGCCAGCTCTTCTGCAATCTGAGTATTCTTGATTTGGCCCGCTTCACCGAGTGTTCTGCCTTTGACCCATTCCGTCAACAGGGATGAGCTAGCAATGGCTGATCCACATCCATAAGTCTTGAATTGCGCATCTTCGATCACACCTTGTGAATTCACCTTGATTTGCAGTCTCATCACATCACCGCAAGCCGGGGCGCCAACCATCCCCGTTCCCACATCTGGAGCGTCTTTATCCAGGCTGCCTACATTGCGTGGATTTTCATAATGGTCGATGACCTTATTACTATAAGCCATGGCTTTCCCTCCTATTGATAAACAATTACGTTGTGAGGCCGGTCAGGCTGCCACGGTACGCCGCAGACCAACATCGCTGAAATGATTCCTTTCCTTATCCTGACGCGCGGCAACTTCCCGTACTTCCGGACGATTGGTGAACTCATCAAGACTAATCCCATCCAAAAAGGTATATAAGCGATTGCTCAATTCCTCCCAGAGTTCATGCGTCAGACAACGCTCACCGTCCTGACAATCTTCATTGCCATGGCAGCGGGTAATATCAATCGATTCATCCACTGCGGCAATAATCTGTGCCACACTGATTTTATCGGCTGGCTGAGCCAAACGATAACCCCCACCCGGCCCACGCACGCCCTCTACTAATCTAGCCTTGCGCAGCTTGGCAAAAATCTGCTCAAGATAGGACAGAGAGATCCCCTGACATATAGAAATATCGGCTAAGGCCACCGGCCCTAACTGATCATGAATAGCGATATCCATCATCGCAGTTACTGCATAACGCCCTTTGGCCGATAATTTCATAGGCTTCACCTGCTTGCTCATTGATTGATTAACAGCCGGAGTTATTCCCGACTGTTTATGTCAACTATTATAACTTTGAAATCATAGGGAGATCAAGACTCGATTCGAAATAACGGGATGACCAGTCGGTATTCCGCTAACTATCTGAAATTACTGGTATACGTACTTTATTCTTAGGACAATCAATAGATGGGAATGGGTGATGGTCAAAACTCATGACTTCGTTGCAGACAGTATTCCAACCATTCACTCAAAAAATGGTTGGCATGCCAGCAGTTCAACAGATCCCGTTGTTTTCCTCGCCGGGGAAACGGATCATAGAGACGATTCACCGGCCAATTAAGGATCAAAACCTCGGCCTGCCGAGCATCATGGTAGACCCGAACTGGCAACACGGGAATCTCGATATCCACCGCCAAGGTTTGAGCTAGTTCCAAGGTGGTGGTATAGCGGGTTTGGGCAAGGATACGCATACGTAATATCGAATTTTCAGAATGCTGAGATACCAGTAATCCAATCGCTCGACTCAACCGTGGACACAAACGCCGCAAGGCAATGTAATTGCGCTCGTAAATCTCCATCAACGCGGCGAAGCTACCCGCTTCCGGCTGCAAAAAATCTGGCATTCCTCTCTCATTGAACATAATCCAAAGCATATCACAGACCATAACCCGGCCCGGTTGGTGGCGAATGGTCTAACAAATATTCTCGTCATTCAAATGAATGTAACTGGGACATCTCTACCCGGTTGTCTGAGGAGTTATACTTATCCTTCGATATTCGGTCAGCCAGAGCCGGGCGTCATTCAACGAGCATGGGATTCACTCGCAATCACTACACTTGCTCCCACCCCTAACCTGAGGATGCGATTCATGTTACAAATCATCAAAACCACGCCATTCGATGATCAACGCCCCGGCACATCCGGATTGCGCAAACTCGTCAGCACCTTCCAGCAGCCGAATTACCTGGAGAATTTCGTGCAGTCACTGTTCGATTGTCTCGGCGACCCGCTGCTAGGAGCGACGCTGGTGCTAGGTGGTGACGGACGCTATCACAACCGTGAGGCAATCCAGACCATTCTGCGCATAGCCGCTGCCAATCAAGTGGGCAAACTAATCATCGGCCAAGGTGGCATTTTTTCCACCCCAGCAGTATCCGCCATGATCCGCGCGCATGATTCCCTGGGGGGAATTATTCTTTCTGCCAGCCATAACCCAGGCGGGCCACAAGGTGATTTCGGCATCAAATACAATATCCGCAACGGTGGCCCTGCGCCTGAATCTCTGACTGATAAGATTTACCATCACGCCCTGGAAATCGACCACTATCGCATTGTCGAACACCAGCCTATCGACATCGATCGCTTAGGCCACCAGAAGCTAGCGGAAATGGAGATCGAAATCATCGACCCGGTACAGGAATATGCCAGATTGATGCAACATCTATTCGATTTCGACCTAATCCGCGACCTGCTGCGTAGCGGTTTCAGGATGCGTTTCGATGCCCTGCACGCGGTAACCGGCCCTTATGCCAGGATTATTTTTGAAGACCTGCTGGGTGCCCCGGAAGGCAGCGTAGTCAACGCTATCCCCTTACCGGATTTCGGTGGTCACCATCCTGATCCCAACCTTGCTTACGCCGCTGATCTGGTCCGCATTCTGTACTCACCAGATGGCCCGGATTTCGGTGCTGCTTCCGATGGCGACGGCGATCGCAGCATGATTCTCGGTAAAAATTTTTTCGTCACCCCCAGCGATAGTCTCGCGATCCTCGCCGCCAACGCCACCATTGCGCCCGGCTACCGCGATGGTCTCAAGGGTGTTGCCCGGTCGATGCCGACCAGCCGCGCCGTGGACCGGGTAGCCGAGGCACTTCATCTGCCACACTATGAGACTCCAACCGGATGGAAATTCTTCGGTAATCTGCTGGATGCCGACCGCATCACCTTGTGTGGCGAAGAAAGTTTCGGTACCGGCTCCAGCCATATTCGCGAAAAGGACGGCTTGTGGGCTGTTCTATTCTGGCTCAACCTGCTCGCTGCACGCCATCAATCTGTAGCCACCATTGTCCATGAACACTGGCAGCACTTTGGGCGCGATGTCTATACTCGGCATGACTACGAAAATGTTGACGGCGCTGTGGCCCACAACCTGATGGACACTTTATTCAAACGGCTCGATCAACTCCGAGGGCAAGAATTTTCTGGCCACCAGATCACCGATGCGGACGATTTTTCTTATGATGATCCCATCGATGGCAGCCATACCGAACATCAGGGGCTACGCATCCTGTTCGGTGATGCAGCTCGCATCATCTATCGGCTATCCGGTACCGGCACGCAAGGTGCAACTCTACGTATTTACATCGAATGTCGGGAAACTCGACCCGATTATCTGGATACTGATGCACAAACCTTGCTGGCTGATTTGATCGCTGCCGCCGACGCGATTGGTGAAATTCATGCTCGCACGGGTCGTGAGCAGCCAGATGTCATCACCTGAATGGCGCGCCCCTTGCATCAATCGGCCGCAACTATCGCGCAAGCAGTCAAAGGATGACTTTCACGGCTTCAGGACCTTCATCAAAGCTCGGTTATCATCTCGCCTAACGTGACCACGATTCAGCGAACGATAGGTATCAGCACTACGGACGATTTTGCCATATCGAACCCACCTGGATTCAGTGACACTTCAATAGGGTGTTCGAACGCATGGTGAAAATTGTACGGTGATCTTATCCACCTCTTAAATTGACTACCTCCCTGACAGCAAATCATCGTCTCTCACACTTTCAGATGCAAGATTAAGGCCACGAGGATTTGCGCGCGGTAATCATGACTCGGTACCACCATCGCCTTCGTCCAAGTCGAAAACAGGAATCAAAGGCCTGCCAGTAAATATATTATTATGTACAGTCCGGCAGGTTTTCTGCACCTCAGGATGACTGGGCCAGCAACCACACCGGAAACGCCTGGATGGAATCCAGTACGGCGATGGGGTGGCTTCCAGCAGACTTGCGCGCGAATGTACGTCATGATTTACGCCCAGCCCCCGCGCATCGGCATTGCGGGCCATCTCCAGATCGAAACAGGTATCACCGATCATTAGCGCACGTCCTGCATCGACGCCTGTGTGTACCGGAATTTCTTCGAATATCTGCGGGTGCGGCTTGAAACACGTTTCATCTGCGCAACGAGTTACATGGAAATATCCGACCGGCTCGGTTTTATGAAGTGTCTGATCCAGACCGACACGCCCCTTGCCGGTGGCAATAGCTAGCAGATAGCCCGCGCTTCCAGCTTGGCCAATATTTCGGCAATGCCGGGTACAGTGTCTGCGGGACCCCCTCGCCACGCAGATAGCAATCACGGTAAGCCATCGTGAAACTGTTATAAAATCGCCATCTGCGCCAGGATAGAGTGTGCCAATTTCTTCATGCAGATCCAGACCAATGACGGCGCAGACTGCGGAAGGTAACATTGGCTTCCAGCCCCAGAGTATTCATGGCGGCTTGCATACAGTCAGCGATACGGGCATACAGATCCATCAGCGTACCATCCCAGTCAAAGATCAACGTAACCACTCAGCATCCCATGCTATGCATTCAGTACTGAACTGGGTCATCAGGAATCTGCATAATCTCCGCCATGAGCAGACGAGATGATGACATGGTTACTGGATATGCACGACTTCATGTGGCTCGAAAAAACAATCATGATCTGCTTGGTGCCATTGCCAAAGCCTATCAAAGCACGCCTATTATCCCCTCAGTATAATCGCCAGGATCAGAGGTGCTGAGTAGTTACTCCTGGATAAAGGTGTGAAGACAAAATCAGCTCCGTAGAACACACGGACTTACTCCAGCTTATGCGCAAAATACCCGATTTATCGCCGACGGTCGGGAAGTCCTTGAGCCATTGCTAAACAAATGGATAAGGGCACTTACCCAGCCGCCAGTAGGCGGCCTCAAGGTCAATGTGGTTCGTGATTAATACTGTGTAAGGTGCGCGTCATCACCGAATTCATGGATGCTCAACTAACCGGAGAGCTAACCACGCGCACGGTCATCATTCTCAAATTCTACAGCGCGATCAGGCCAATCAGGTAGACCGGGACTCTAGTGCAACTTAAGCCCATCTATCGCAGCGGATTGCTTCCTCGAACCAGCGACTGACTGAGTTCATCGCTGGCCTGGAGGAAGGTGTGAGTTATGCAGGTCACAAGCAGCATACTCGCATCCATTCTAGGAGATAACTGGATTTGGTAGAGGGTTACTCACGATACCTTCGTAAGCTTTCATGAAGCCCGACAAGACTCACCAGTTGGGTAGATATGACGAACTTTTTCGCGGCCGGGTATTTTCAAGGATCAAAAAGTGAAACGCCTCCTGCGTACAATCCTATTGGCGCCTGATAAGCGGCAAACCTGCTTAAAGCGGATTAAACCCCTCATTTCTTACTTTGCCCAAGCTTGAAAAGCCAGGAGATCGAAGTCCTGGCTTTTTCATTTCTCTCTGTTTTCCCTCATTTGATCCAGGCACGACGAATGGATGCGACACACCTTTAATCTTTGCTCCACTTTCTGCTACGCTAAGCTATTTTGGAGTATTCTGACTCTTTAAGATGCTCCGAGCTAGCCGACGGAAGCCTCCTTTTCCTTTCTACCAGGCATTCATGGACAGCATCAGCAAATCGACATCTTCCGCCGACATGGACCGCCAGCCATTAGGCCAGCATCTTGGCATCGTCATCCTCACGATGATGACCGCCGCATTATTCCTCACTCTGCGCAATTTCCCGATGATGGCCGCTACCGGTCTGCAAATGGTTTTTTTCAATATCGTGACGGTCTTCGCGTTTCTCATTCCTATCGCCTTGGTTTCGGCAGAGTTGGCTACCGCCTGGCCAAAAAATGGTGTGTTTCACTGGGTAGAGGAAGCCTTTGGCACACGTTGGGGATTGACCGCCGTCTGGTTGCAATGGGCGCAGAGCGTATTTGGTATCACCTCAATTCTATCCTATGTCGCTGCGAGCCTCGCTTATGCCTTTGATCCCCACCTTGCAAATAATCGCTATTTTATCGTTGGCATAATTCTCAGTGTCTATTGGCTGGCTACTCTCGCCAATCTGCGCGGAACACGAGCTTCTGGATTGATTTCCAGCATTTGCCTCGGTGCTGGCGTGCTCCTTCCGAGTTTCGCTCTAATCGCCATGGCTGTGATCTACATTATTCAGGGCCATCCAGTACACCTACATATTGCACTCACGCCAGGCAACTGGCTGCCACTAAGCCACCCGCAACACACGCTGGTACTATTTTTGAGCTTCATCTTCGGCGTTGTAGGTATCGAAGTTTCGGCCACCCACGCCCATGAAGTAAAAAACGTGCAACGCAATTATCCTATCGCCATATTTACCGCTGCCATCCTCGGCTTTCTCATCAATCTGTTCGGTGGCCTGGCGGTGGCCATCGTCGTGCCGAAAAACCAGCTAGATTACGTTTCCGGCAGTGTACAAGCGCTCCAGACGCTATTCACTACCTGGCATTTGCCAGCGCTGATACCGATTGCCGCCGTCCTGGTTGCCCTGGGCGCGTCCGGACAGGTCAGCACCTGGGTGGTGGGACCGGTCAAAGGGCTGTGGGCAGCGGGCCGCGCCGGTAACCTGCCACCCTTGTTGCAGACGGTCAACGATCACGGTGTACCGCGTAACCTGCTCATTCTCCAGGCGTTGGCTATGAGTACGGTGGCACTGGTGTTCCTCATCGTACCATCGATTAATTTCGCCTTCCTCATGCTCGCTTCAATAGCGGTCATTCTCTATAGCGTGATGTATCTGATGCTATTTATTGCTGCAATCTACCTGCGTTATACTGAACCCGACACGCCTCGTCCCTACCGCGTACCCGGTGGACGTGTCTTCGGCCTGTGGCTGGTCGCGGGCACAGGGTTCACCACCACGCTGGCCTGTCTGCTGATTGGCTTCCTGCCGCCTGGCAAAAGCATCAGCGGTCCAATCTATGCGGGCGTCATGCTCTTAGCACTGATCATTACACTCATCATCCCCCAGTTGCTTTACCACTTCCGGCGTCCTGCCTGGGCGCCAGCAACCACAACGGAGTAAATCCCAATGGTCAAAAAACTTAAACCAGACGCTGAACTGACACCTGCTTATGGTTGCCGGGTCACGGATGAAACCATTCCCAAATACAGTCTGCCCAAACACGGAATGACCCCACGCTCGGCTTATCGCTTGATCCACGACGAGCTCATGCTAGACGGCAACG
The DNA here is from genome assembly GCA_964620825.1 of uncultured Ectothiorhodospiraceae bacterium. Lineage (GTDB taxonomy): Bacteria > Pseudomonadota > Gammaproteobacteria > DSM-5130 > Acidihalobacteraceae > Acidihalobacter_A. Next base: position 11,403 of record CAZUKD010000025.1, on the reverse strand, counting down.
CCCGCCTCAACCTCGCCACCTTTGTCACCACCTGGATGGAACCAGAGGCGGAGAAATTAATGGCGGAAACCTTCGACAAGAACATGATCGACAAGGACGAATACCCGCAAACCGCGGAAATCGAGGCACGTTGCATCAACATTCTCGCCCGTCTATTTAACGCAGATGAAAATGAATATCCCGTTGGAGTTTCTACAATTGGGTCCAGTGAGGCCGTGATGCTCGCCGGCATGGCGCTCAAGTGGCGCTGGCGGGCACGCCGTGAAGCAGCCGATAAGCCGATTGCCAAACCCAACCTGATCCTTGGCAGCAATGTTCAAGTGGTGTGGGAAAAATTCTGCCGCTACTGGGAAGTTGAACCACGCTACATACCAATTCGTGAAGACCGCTATATCATCACGCCAGAAGAAGTCGTCGAACGCATCGATGAGAACACCATTGGCGTGGTCGCCATCCTCGGAACTACCTTCACCGGAGAATTCGAGCCCATCGAGACCATTCATGACGCCGTGGTCGCCCATAATCAGGCCCACGGCCTGGCTGTACCGATGCATATCGATGCCGCAAGTGGCGGCTTCGTGGCGCCCTTCATCCACCCCGACCTACGCTGGGACTTTCGTCTACCCAATGTAGTCTCTATCAACGCTTCCGGCCACAAATACGGACTGGTCTACCCCGGAGTAGGTTGGGCTGTTTGGCGCGGGCGTGAGTACCTGCCCGAAGATCTGGTTTTTCACGTCAATTATTTAGGTGGTGACATGCCTACCTTCACACTGAATTTCTCCCGCCCCGGTAACCAGATCGTTGGCCAGTATTACAACTTCCTGCGCCTGGGCCGTGAGGGTTACACGCGTATCATGAACAACTTACGCGACATCGCCCGCGGGCTTGCCGCACACATCGCCGCTCTAAGTCCCTTTGTGCTACTGAGTGACGGCTCCAGTATTCCTGTGTTCGCCTTTCGCCTCAAGGACAGCAGTCGCTATTCAGTCTATGACGTTTCCGAACGTCTGCGGATACGCGGCTGGCAGGTGCCCGCTTATACCTTACCCGCGAATGCCGAGCGTATCGCCGTACTGCGTATCGTAGTGCGCGAAGGCTTCTCCCGGGACATGGCCGATCTGCTGTTCACGGATATAAGCCGCGTGGTGGACGACTTGGAAGTCTGCCCCCCGGCCTGCCCCAAACAAGGAGATGGACATTTTCATCATAGCTGATGGAGAGCATACGCTCGGCATCGGCTCTTCATTGTCGATTGGCATCGGCGGCCTCGCTGCACTCTGCAAACAACTGTTCAGTACCCCGGGATACACTGAGCTTGGGCTTATTACCACCTTCATTCTGGCCTCGTGGTTGATTGAAAGGGTCTGCCGGCGAAACCGGGCGAATCTGTATATGGATCATCCTTCCCTTTTCCAGTAATTGCCTATCCCTTGGGATCTGATCCCTAATACAAGGAGTTTCAACCGCCTGCACCGAACCAATGTCCCACTACCATAGTTACACCCATCGCCAACGCACCCCAGAAAGTAACACGCAAAGCCCCTGGCCATAGCCTCGCACCGCCGATATAGGCGGCCAGCCCACCTGAAATAGCGAGGAACCCCAGTGCCAAGCCCCATACAATGGGTATGAGCCTGCTTGTGGGTGTAAAGATCACTGCCAGCAGTGGTGCCGAGGCCCCTACGGAAAAAGTCAGCGCCGAGGTTAGCGCAGCCTGGATCTGGCGTGCCACCGCGACTTCCGTTATTCCCAATTCATCTCGGGCGTGCGCGCCCAGCGCATCATGCCGCATCAGCTGCTCGGCCACCTGCCAGGCTAATTCCAACGTCAATCCCCGACGGACATAGATTCCGGCCAGCTCCACTTTCTCCTGCTCAAAATCAATTTCCAACTCCTCGCGTTCCTTTTCCAGATCGGCCTTTTCAGTATCTGCCTGGGAACTCACCGAAACATATTCGCCGGCCGCCATAGACATGGCCCCAGCCACCCAACCCGCCATGCCAGCAATGAAAATACCGCTATGACTAACTTCTGCGGCAGCCACGCCCATAACCAGGCTCGCTGTAGAGACCAACCCATCATTGGCTCCGAGTACGGCAGCCCGCAACCAGCCAATATGCTGTGATCGGTGAATTTCAGGATAATCTTTCCTCATTGGGCCTCCACAATGATCAGCCACCTTCGATGCGGCGAACGGGTGGATGGAGCCGCTAATGTCCCTTTGTTGAACAAACCTGGTACATCAGTATCTATGCTCTTATTTCCCTCATGCATAAGCATCTAGCTGTACCATCGGGTCAACAAATAGTGGAACGGGTACTAACTGATGCAATAGAGGTTATGCGATACTTCCATATCGTCAGCTTCGCCAAATGGATCATCGATCCCATCTTATCTAATGCTTCATGGGTAGCATCCCAGGATTGGTAGAAAAGTTTTCTATGCCGGAAGCCACTTCATCACAATTCTTATTTTCAATACTCACAGCAGCATTATGACACTTGCATGATTTTCCTGTTCCCATTAATATAACCTGCCTTTCTGGCAGGCGCGCTCATTAACCTCGTCAAGCGGGCACTCGGGATTACAAATTCAGTCACTTTAGGTCAAAATAATGAAGACTTTCAGCGCAAAATCCGCCGAGGTGCGACATGATTGGTACCTCATCGACGCCACCGACAAGACTCTGGGTCGCCTGGCAACGGAAGTCGCTCGTCGTCTACGCGGTAAGCACAAACCCGAATATACTCCACATGTAGATACGGGCGACTATATCGTCGTTGTCAACGCCAGTAAGCTGCGGGTAACCGGCAACAAGGTCAAAAACAAGATGTATTACTGGCACACCGGTTACATTGGTAATATGAAATCAACCAACTTCGAAAAGCTGCTGGCCAAGAATCCAGCGCGTGTCCTGCAATTAGCAGTCAAAGGGATGCTGCCAAAAAATTCTCTGGGGCGCACAATGGCACGGAAACTTAAGATTTATGCTAATGGCGAACACCAACATGCTGCTCAACAACCCATTCCACTGGATATTTGAACTCAAATCAGGTAAGTACTCATGGCTGAAACTCAATATTATGGCACCGGTCGCCGCAAAAGCTCATCCGCACGGGTTTTCCTCCGCCGCGGCAGCGGTAAGATCACGATAAATTCCAAACCCATCGAAGAGTATTTTGGTCGGGAAACCACCCAGATGATTACCCGACAACCACTGGAAACTATGGAATTGAGTGATCGCTTTGATGTGATGGTTACCGTTTGTGGTGGAGGTTCCAGCGGGCAGGCCGGTGCCATTCGACTCGGTATTGCCCGGGCCCTGCAAAACTATGATGGGAGTCTGCACCCAGCACTGCGTAAACAGGGTTTTCTCACACGCGACGCCAGGGAAGTCGAACGCAAGAAGGTCGGCCTACATAAGGCTCGTCGTGCGCCACAGTTTTCCAAGCGCTAATCTTTCCCGGTTCGTTGGGGGATCGTCTAACGGCAGGACGGCGGACTCTGACTCCGCCAATCTAGGTTCGAATCCTAGTCCCCCAGCCATTTCTCCGGCCCGCACTCTGCGGGCTGTTTTGTGTCCCCAGGATGAATCCAATCTCTCTGACCCCCATTCCAAATGGCTGTTTGACGGAACCCAACGTCCAAACGACCCGTTGACACCACTCACCACCCTGTTCAGGTCGCCACCTGATGACCAAGGATCGATTACTCATGGCCGTTAGCCAATTCTGCAACCGAAAAATCGTAACGATATCGAAAGAATCTGATGCTCTGCAGGCCGCCAAACTGATGCGCCGCCATCGCACTTCGATATTGGTGGTGATCGATACCCAGAGTCCAAATAGCAAAAAGATTCCAGTTGGTCTGCTGGAAGAAGGCACCCTTTCCCGCGAGGTTCTGGCCAAATCACTAGACCCTCAAACCCAGAAGGTTGCAGCACTAATGAACCCACTGCCGATCAGTATTAACGAACAAACAGCCATATGGGAAGCCATTGAGGCCATGCGTGAACGCAACCTACGCCGCCTCCCCGTGATGGATGCAGACGACAACCTGATCGGCCTACTGGCCGCTGACGACATCATCGACCTCTTGCTGGCTGGTTTATCAGATATCCTGGCCCTGACCCGGGAGGCTCGTCTGCCAGCTCGGCAACGACGAGGCCCCAAGCGAACAGCCGGATCAAAGAAGACTCGCCCGACAAAGCCTCAAGAAAGCCCAGGGGTGGATGATCCCACCCCTGGCAGCGAACAGATGGAAGAACCACAAGATGACCAAGAGCCGGGGGACACTTGAGCAATTACAGATTCAGAAATCAGATTTCAGGCCAAAATATTCAGAATTTTGTGCATCCCGTTTAGATTAAACTGGATCTTTAATGTAGCTTATCAATGGTGACCTCTATTCAATAGACCGCTGTTGCTAACCCCGCTTCAGCCGTATCTGGGGTAGATCCACCGATATTTGGCCTACATGCACTGAGTTACTTCACTCCCCCCTAATGGCACATCCGCGACTGGCCATCCGCCTTAGCTATTGACCGCCGCGCGTACTAATATGGCAATCCGCTCTTTGTCCACCGGGTCGAGGAAGGCGGCATCGACGGCATTCAGACTCAACGTCAGTAACTCTGCAGGCGTCAGATCGAAAACCTCTTGCACGGCGGCGAGGTTTTCATTCATATAACCACCAAAATAGGCTGGATCATCGGAATTGATGGTCGCCTTGAGGCCAAGATCAAGCATCTTTCGCAAAGGATGACCCTTGAGATTGGGATAGGCGCGCAGGCGGATATTCGATAGTGGACAAACGGTCAGGGGAATACCTTCGGAACGCAGACGCTCCACCAGCCTTCCGTCTTCCACACTGCGCACGCCATGATCTATACGCTCCACCTGCAGCAAATCCAGCGCTTCCCAAATGTATTCGGGTGGGCCTTCCTCCCCCGCATGGGCAACCGTATGCAGCCCCAACTCGCGGGCAGCAGCAAACACCCGCTGGAATTTAGCGGGAGGATACCCGAGTTCGCTGGAATCCAGTCCCACTCCGGCAATACGATCCAGGTAAGATTCAGCCTGCTTCAATATCTCGAAGGCATCCATTTCATCGAGATGGCGTAAAAAACACATAATGAGCCGCGAGCTGATGCCCAGCCGTTCACGACCCTCATCCAAAGCCCGGCCAATACCACCGATAACAGTGGAAAAATTGATCCCCCGCGAGATATGGCTCTGCGGATCAAAAAAAATCTCTGTATGCACCACGTTCTGATGTGCCACCCGCTCCAGGTAAGCGCGGGTGAGCTCGTAGAAATCCTGCCCGGTACGCAGTACCGCAGTTCCCTGATAATAAAGATCAAGAAAAGATTGCAGATTGTGAAATTGGTAGGCACCACGCAGTGCCTCGACATCGGGATAATCCAGAGTCATTCCGTTGCGGCGGGCAAAGACAAAATGTTGTTCGGGTTCCAGTGTGCCTTCGATATGTAAGTGTAATTCTATCTTTGGCAGCTGTTCGACTAATGCCTGCAGCGGTTTTTTTTCACTCACCTTTATCCCCTGTTGAAACCTGCCCACCACCCCGCGAATGAACTATCGCAGGCCCAATAGTCACTTGTTGTCCGACACTTTAATGTGCCGACCGATCGTACAATAGCCTGCCGCATAGCGGTGGCGCCAGCTTGAAACCTGGTGATGGAGATGGCCTGGCTGGATTCCCTATAATGGGTTTTCGGGTGGAGCGGGTGAAGGGAATCGAACCCTCGTCACTTGGTTGGGAACCAAGAGCTCTACCATTGAGCTACACCCGCGTGAATGCGGATTCTACGCAGCAGTCAACGGGTAGGCAACCGAAATATACTATCCTCATGAGGTGTTTACCTCACAGTATTTCGCTATCCGGTGACCAACACCCATGCTAATACAAATCTACCGGATCAACATCCACTGACCAACGCACTTGGCGAGCTGCAGGCCGCACAGACAATCTAGGTACCAAGCTACTAAGCAACCGATGCAATGGCGTGCGTTCCCCGGCATGCAGCAAAAGCTGGGCTCGATAACGACCGGCCCGACGCTCCATTGGAGCCGGAACCGGCCCCATGATAGCAACCAGAGATCCGATCTCCTGGCACATAGCGCGTACTCCCTGTAAAAAATCGAGTGCCGCGCCCTTATGCACGGCTTCCGCGCGAACCAGGGCTAAATATCCATAAGGCGGCATCCGGGTTTCCTCCCGTTCGGCAAGCAGCAGCCGAGTTGCACCTTCGTAGCCCTGGGTTAGCAAAACATGAAATAATAGATGGTCTGGCTGGTGAGTCTGCACGATCACTTCTCCTGCGAGACCGGCGCGCCCGGCGCGCCCGGCTACCTGCACCAGCAGTTGGGCCAAACGCTCATGCGCTCGATAATCCATACTGAACAAGCCCTGGTCGGCATCAACCACACCAACCAGGGTAACACGTGGGAAATGATGTCCCTTGGTGAGCATCTGTGTGCCCAACAAGATAGGAAAGCGGCCTTCTTTCGCCATTTGCAAACGTTCATACAAACGATCCTTCCCCCGTGTCGTATCCCGATCTATACGTAGAATCCCGGCCGTGGGGAAAATCTGTTTCAAGACTGTTTCGATTCGCTCCGTACCTTGCCCGAGCGCTTGAATATCTTTGGCGGCGCAAGCGGGGCAAACTGTGGGTATGACCTCTTCATGGCCGCACTGATGACAGCGTAAGCGGGCTGAACCCGCGTGATAAGTAAGGCGTGCATCACAATGAGGGCAACCGGCCAGCCAGCCACATGCATGGCAAATCAGCACCGGCGCATAACCACGCCGGTTTAAAAACAGCAAGACTTGCTCATTGCGCACAAGGCGTTCCCGCATGGCCTGGATCAAGGGTGCAGACAACCCGGCTTCCAAGTGATCGTGCCGGATATCCACGATATGCATTTCCGGCAACTGCGCCCCGGTTGCCCGGTGCGTCAGACGATGGCGATAATAGCGACCGTTTTGAGCGTGATGAATGCTCTCCAGAGAAGGGGTTGCTGAGCCCAGAATAACGGGAATGTCATGGCGTCGGCTCCGCCAGATAGCAAGATCCCGTGCGTGATACCGAAACCCGTCCTGCTGCTTGAAAGACGGATCATGCTCCTCATCGACAATCAACAAACCAAGGCGCGGTAAGGGTGTAAAAATAGCGGAACGTGTTCCCAATACGATATCGGCTCGTCCCGTCATAGCATCTAACCAGGCCAATCGTCGTTTGGACTCGCTAAGACCGGAATGCGATGCAGCAATGTTCACACTAAATCTCCTGCGCAAACGTGAGGTCATTTGTGGCGTCAAACCGATCTCCGGAACTAGGATTAAGACCTGTTTACCGAGATTCAAGGCCAACCGAATCAGCGCCATGTAGACCTCAGTCTTGCCACTACCCGTTATGCCATCAAGCAAATGAATACCGAATCCAGGGGGTCTGCTGCCTGGCCAGATGCTATGCACCGCCATTTCCTGCTCCGGGTTCAAAATAAGTGCAGCCTCAGACCGAAAGCTGGCCTGGTGGCTGGAATTATCCAGGACTTCCACCAGATCCTTTTCCACCAGAGTTCGCAATAACGAGCGCCATGTGGGGCCAAATGTTGCCAAACACGCTGCGGTTAATGGGTCTGTGACGCCACTTTGGTTGTGCATGAAAACCAGCAACTCTTGTTGTCTGGGAGTCCGTGACAATGCCGGATGATCTGGCCTCGCATGTTCCCGCACCCGCCATGCCACCGATTTGCGAGCCTGCGAGCATACATCTCTACGTAAACCTTGCGGTAAAGCCGTATTCACGACAATACCGATAGGATGCTGATAATAATTGGCGGCAAAATTCAACAGATCAAGAATTTCTTTACCCAATAATGGCTTTTCATCCAGAATGGCATCAATTGCTCGTAAGCGTTGAGGAGGCAGTAAAGTAGCTTGTTGTCGGGCCATCACCAACCCCACCAGCTTGCGATTTCCGAGAGGAACAAGCACGCGCATCCCCGGCATTAATTCACACCCACTGATTGTCTCTGGCAGGAGATAATCCAAAGTTCTATTCACCGGAATGGGTAATGCAACCTGGGCGATATCCTGGGATGCCATTTAGCCTTCACTCTTGAAAGTATTTCTCTTAATGACGTCTAAGCTCCTGCTGTTTGTGAAGTTTTTATGATATCCACAAAACCTGTGGATAACTTTGTGGATAGGTTCTCGAAAACCCCGGGGAACCCCCTTCCTGATTGGTCTTTCATCAATTTGGGCAAATCTTGAACAAACCAGGAATATCGTTCATATTCAATCAGTTAAATATTTCTCTTGACTTTACCTGCGGATCCCTTTCGCTCATTAGAGCGGTCGAGCGACTCTCTATGAAAATGTGCATAAGTGCTTGTCTGATCGGTTTATTAGCCCGGCATGATGAAACCTGTTCACGCAGAATGTGTTTATTCTTCTCCAGTAGTTGATGGCGAATAGCGGCTAGTGGAATCCTGAACTCTTCTCTTCCTTCCGGTTTGTGAGGCATCGACTCCGGCGCCCAACCTAAACCATAAACAATTTCACAGGTCGCAGGGAGACGATCTGCGGGATCCCGAAAACTTTCATAGACTCGCTTCATGGTCTCCATGTGATGTCTCATAATCAAGCCACGCCGCCTCTCCAGCAGAGCATTACCAGCCCCCATCAACCTGAGTTCACGCAACAAGGCGTCAACATCTGGATAAGTAACGGTCAGTCGTTCGGTATCCATGACCGGATCGGCAAACCCAGCCCGCAACAAGGCATCCCCCAGGTCATGCATATCCATAAAGGGATGTACATGGGGAAAATCATCCACCCGCGCCCAGCTTTCCCGCAGCTCCCTCAACGTATCTGGCCCGAGGCTGGTGAATAGCCAAGCGCCACCACGAGCCAAGACCCGCGCCACTTCAGCAAAGACCCTGTCTGGCGGTAAACACCAAGGGAGCAGTAAATTGGAGATCACCAGATCTATGCTCCCGCGCGCCAAAGGCAGATGTGCTGCCTCGGCACAGATCAATCGGGGGTGTTTTCGCCATTTACCTCTATTCTTCGCCTGGCTCAGGAATTTTGGCACAAAATCCAATGCTACTACATGGGCCTTTGGATAACGCTGGATCAACCCATCACAAAGGGCGCCAGTGCCTGATCCGAGATCCAGGATTCGCCGGGGTTGCAACCGAAACAGATCCAGTCTGGCGAGTAGGCGGGAACCGATTTCTGCTGGTACAGTAGCTGCCGCATCATAACTTTCCACTGCCCTGGAAAAAAATCGATGTACTGCCGAATATTGTAGATACTCTTTTTCTATCACTGGCTATCTCGCGGCTTGCCACCAGACACTTCCATAGATTCAGCACCTCCCCTAAAAAGGATTTGTCGGGTATCATCTGTCGTTTCGACGAAAAATGCATTCATGATCTTCGCACTCATTCTAGCTAGCTACCTGGTCGGATCGATTTCCACCGCAATCATCGTTTGTCGCCTCTTAAGACTACCGGATCCGCGCACTCAAGGCTCTGGAAACCCAGGAGCCACCAATGTATTACGTGTGGGTGGCAAAAAAGCCGCGCTAACCACTTTGGGTGGTGATTTGCTCAAGGGATTTCTGCCGACTCTGCTTGTTCATCTGCTGGGGTATTCTGACTCCCTGGTTGCCCTCGTTGGCATAGCTGCTTTCCTGGGGCACCTCTTCCCTCTGTATTTCGGTTTTCGAGGCGGTAAAGGTGTCGCTACGGCCCTGGGAGTTTTATTCGGACTCAACTATATTGTCGGTGGCCTAACTGTCCTCAGCTGGATTATTGTTGCTTTAGTCACGCGGATTTCTTCCCTATCAGCACTTATCGCATTACTCCTCGCACCGGTCTATTATCTCTGGCTTAACCAGCAATACATGCCTGCCTGGATTCTGGCAATAATGACGTTACTGATATTTTTGCAGCATCGCCGCAATATCCGCAACTTATTTGACGGGAAAGAACCTCGCATTGGTCAAAAACCCTGAGCTATTGAACCTACAGCAGGCAATTCATCCAAAGGCCATCTCGATCGTACCCGGATAGACAACGAGTCACTCTGACCGGCCAATAATCTTTGGCAACCTGCATAAGCGATCATGGCTCCATTATCCGTGCAAAATTGCCTGCGTGGAAAATAAATTTCGATGTTTAAAGTATCTCCCATACCGATAAATCGATTTCGTAATCGCTGATTAGCACTTACCCCCCCGGCCACTATCAGACGCTGGTAAGCATTCTCCCGTATAGCACGACGGCATTTTAGCAGGAGGGTATCAACCGCCGCCTCTTCAAACGCGCGGGCCACATCTGCCCGATCCTGAAAATTCCCAGGTAAATTGACAAAGGTATTCAAAGCACAGGTCTTCAACCCACTAAAGCTGAAATCAAATCCAGGCCTGTCAGTCATCGGACGAGGGAAACGGAATCGTTCCGGATTGCCTTGTTCTGCCAGTTTTGAGAGTTCTGGACCTCCGGGATAAGGTAACCCCAAAAGCTTTGCAGTTTTATCAAATGCCTCGCCAACGGCATCATCCAGACTCTGTCCGAGAATCCGATACCGTCCAATTCCCTCGACATCAACCAACAAAGTATGGCCACCTGATACCAGCAAGGCGAGAAAAGGGAATGCGGGTGGATTTAATTCGAGCATGGGGGTCAGCAGGTGACCTTCAAGATGATGCACGCCCACCGCAGGGGCATCCCAGGCCATTGCGAGACTCCTCCCGGTGGCCGCGCCAACCAGTAAAGCACCAATCAAACCTGGACCTGAAGTATAGGCGACTCCATCTGGCTTAATGATTCCCGCAATGTCCAGAACTTCTCGTAATAGAGGTAATAACCGTCGTACATGATCTCTGGAAGCCAGCTCAGGTACCACTCCTCCATAAATCTCATGCAAAGCTGCTTGGCTATGGAGAGAATGAGCCAATAAACCGTCCTGCGATGAATACAGAGCAATTCCCGTTTCATCACAGGACGTTTCCAAACCAAGGACAACGATTGGATCGTCTCTCATTGAAATAAAACCCTCTGTAAATGACGTATTCCAAAACCAATAATCTATCAGCTAAAGTTTCACGCTTTTTAACTGCCCTATAAATTTGTTCGCATGCTCTTTGCTCAAGGCACTGAGACAATCATAATAACCATGATAGTTGTCAGTGTAAGGATACTATTTTTCGTTGAAGAACAATAACTTATAGTTGTATTGGCGCTCCCTATTTATTATGATTTCCACAGATAAGCAGCTGAAATCAATAACAAAAAGGAACACCAACACCATGAGTTATAACCGGATCCGGTGTTTGAGGAGTTGAAAAAGAGCGGCGTATCG
>CAZUKD010000024.1:0-19324 GCA_964620825.1 uncultured Ectothiorhodospiraceae bacterium | reverse complement strand
CCATCTCTGTCAGAGATGATTTCCACTTTTACAGAAGACATGCTGCACTAACTGACGCTGGGAGGGTTTGAAAGAACTCTTTGACCAGAGAAATCACACATGAATCTGACGAACAAGCTTTATGCGGGCTATTACTGTATAATCGGTAAACTATTCCGCGCCTCAAAGGCGCCTTGCAGATTAACACCTGATTTATGCCTATATTACCGTCATTTGCCGACCTTGGTCTGGCAACCCCCATCCTGAAAGCCGTTGCCGATTCCGGATACGAAACGCCTTCCCCGATCCAGGCTGAGAGCATTCCACCGCTGCTGGCCGGCCACGATGTCATCGGGATGGCCCAGACCGGGACGGGGAAAACTGCAGCATTTGCCTTGCCTTTACTGAGTCGGCTTGACCCTACCCTGCGTACCCCGCAGATCCTGGTTCTTACGCCCACACGGGAGTTGGCTATTCAGGTCGCGGAAGCCATGCAGAGTTATGCTCGTCATCTACCAAACTTCCATGTCCTGCCCATTTATGGCGGTCAGGCCATGCAGATACAGCTGCGCCAACTACGTCGAGGCGCTCAGGTCATCGTAGGTACCCCGGGGCGCATCCAGGACCATTTGCGCCGTAAAAGCCTGGAGCTCAACCAATTGCGGGCGGTCGTACTCGATGAGGCGGACGAAATGTTGCGTATGGGATTCATCGACGATGTTGAGCAGATTCTCGAACATACGCCCGCAGATCGCCAGATTGCCCTTTTTTCTGCCACCATACCCGCCCCCATCCGGAAAATTGCGGGTAAACATCTGCACAAACCAGTGGAAATCCGAATTCGGACAAAAACTGCTACAGTTAAAGCCACCCGCCAGCGTTACTGGCTAGTGGAGGGTACACATAAGCTCGATGCCTTGACTCGCATTCTCGAAGTTGAGGAAACCGATGCACTGATTATTTTTGTCCGGACCAAAAATGCCACAACTGAACTGGCTGAAAAACTTGGAGCACGTGGTTTCGAAGCAACAGCGCTTAATGGCGATATAAACCAAGCTCAGCGGGAGAAAACTATTGAACGCCTCAAACGTGGTGAACTGGATATTGTGATCGCCACTGATGTAGCTGCCCGCGGTCTTGACGTAGCGCGCGTCAGCCATGTGATCAATTATGACATTCCTTATGATCCTGAAAGCTATGTACACCGCATTGGACGTACAGGAAGGGCGGGGCGCACTGGTGATGCTATCTTGTTTGTGGCGCATCGCGAAAAACGCATGCTGCGAACCATAGAGCGCGCCACCGGACAAACCATCGAACCTATGCGTTTGCCCAACCGGGCTGACATTACCGATCGCCGTACGACTCGATTCAAAGCCCAGATTCAAGAAACACTGGGCACTCAGAACCTGGATTTCTTTCGCACCCTGGCAGTCGATGCCGCTGCGGAAAACGGCGTAGATTCTAATGATATCGCCGCTGCGCTGGCCTATCTGTTGCAGCGCGAGCAACCGCTGGTTCCGGAGCTGGCGGAAATTGAGGTCAAGCCTCAGGCTAAAGTGCGGGAAAAACACAAGCGCAACGCTGACGACGGAGACATCGTGCGCTATCGACTGGAAGTAGGCAAATCCCACGGTGTCGAACCGCGCCATATCGTCGGTGCTATCGCCAATGAAGCCGGAATAGAGAGTCAATACATTGGTGCAATCCGCATCCATGACCGCTATACCACGGTTGATTTGCCAGCAAGCATGCCCAATGAGGTCTTCCAGCATTTACAGAAAGTCTGGGTGTGTGGCCAACAGCTCGGGCTTAGTAAACCGGAACGGGGTCAAACTGTACCGGGTAGCAGCAAGATACGTCCGCAAAGAACGCTAAGCAAGCACCGGCAATCCGCTCAGCAGGGCAATGATGGCTCCCGCAAAAGCCGGCGCTGAGGTACGACCTTCAGGATAACCATTCTCATGTCAGGACATTCGACTCACTCGGGCGTCCCTGATACAGGCATTGTAGTGTTCTGGCCAGAAGGATCTCACGACATTACCCTTGCCTTCAACCAATTGCTCAAATCCATTATTTCCTCATTATTCACGCTATGGGCAATCGGGTAGGCATGCCATGCGACCGGGGAACCTACCCCTTCCAGCCGCTGCCGGCTCTGCTCACCGAACTGGAACGGGATCACCGGATCGAGCTCTCCATGTGCCTGAAAGATAGGTGGCTGCTGCTTGATCACCGAAGGTGGAAGATAATACCCGGATAGCGCGACCAACCCGGCCAGTGATACGTCCATGCTCAGACCAGTCAATAGCGCCATGACAGCCCCCTGGGAAAAACCACCCAGGAAAAGCTTTCCACCCGCAGGTAAGCGCGCTGCCTCTGCCAGCATTAGTTCGCAAATAAGTCGCTGGGAGACCACGACATCTACCATATTCTCTCGCTGATCGGAGTCACGGTAAATAAAATTATACCAGGCACGCATGGGTGCCCCGTCGCTCATCGTGACCGACCGAATCGGTGCATGGGGAAGAACCAGCCGCAATCCCACGCCGGGTGGCAAATCGAGCCAATTCAGCAAATCCCCGAAGTCATGGCCATCGGCACCTAGCCCATGAAGCCAGACCAGCGTGTGTATGGGGGTTTTCTGGTTTTCGCGGACAAGATATTCGAGGGTTGTCATTATACCCACACCAAAGAGATAGGTTTGTTTCTGCGCAATATGCGCCTGACTGATATAATCGCCTGATTTTGGCGCATTGGGAAGTCCTCACTTTGACTGGCTCCCGGATTACCATCCCGGTTTATCATCTTTCTATCGTTGTCCCCTTATTCAATGAGGCGGGCAACGTCGCTCCATTGGTAGCACGCATCCATGAGGCGCTGACTGAATTCCGGGTACCCTGGGAGCTGATTCTCATCGACGACGGATCCGGTGACGTTACTGTCAAACGCTTGCATGAGGAAGCACGCCATTACGGCCAGCATGTACGAGTCATTGAACTGATGCGTAATTTTGGTCAGACTGCGGCCATGCAGGCAGGACTCGATGCTGCCCGTGGAGAAGTCATCGCTACCCTGGACGGAGATCTGCAGAATGATCCAGCCGATATCCCGGGTATGATCGAAAAGCTACTCACGGAAGACCTGGATCTGGTGGCTGGCTGGCGTCAAAATCGCCAGGATGCGCTAATTCTACGCAAAATCCCTTCATATATTGCTAATCGCCTGATTGCTTATGCCACCGGCGTGCGGCTACACGACTATGGATGCAGCCTTAAGGTCTATCGCGCCAGTATCATCAAACAGGTCCGTCTCTATGGCGAAATGCATCGATTTATTCCTGCCTGGATGGCCATGGCAACCGCACCACACAAGATTGGCGAGCAAGTGGTACACCATCATCCACGCGTCCATGGGCAATCGAAATATGGGATATCGCGGACTTTTCGCGTCATTCTTGATCTGTTGACAGTCGCTTTTTTCATGCGTTATCGGACCAGACCCTTGCATTTTTTTGGTTCCATCGGTTTAATCAGCGGAGCAGCAGGTTTCGGTATCCTCGCTTATCTCGGGGTTATTAAATTTGCCTACGGGGAACCCATCGGAACTCGACCCCTGCTCCTCATTGGCGTAGTGCTGGTTATTGCCGCCCTGCAATTCCTGACTACGGGGGTGCTGGCTGAGCTCATGGCGCGCACCTATTTCGAATCGACCCAACGTTCCCCTTACCTGGTGCGCGAGGCAGATACCCCCCCATCCAATCTGAATTATGGCTGGAAGACGCCTCACCCATGAATCAAGTAACTCTACCCGCCAAGATCTGGCCCTGGTTGCTTACCGCTGCTATTTTGATCGCCTTTTTCCTGCATTTGCAGGGCGTCCCATTGTTCGACTTAGATGAAGGTGCATTCAGTGAAGCCACCCGGGAAATGCTCACACGGCATGATTTCCTGACAACTTACCTCAACGGTGAACCACGCTATGCTAAGCCGATCCTGACTTATTGGCTACAAGCTGTCAGCGTGTCCCTCTTTGGCGTGCATACCTTTGCCTTTCGTCTGCCATCATCACTTGCAGCGACAGCCTGGGTCCTGTCGGTATTTGCCTTTGTAAGACCACGCCTGGGGAGAGAGACCGCTTATACTGCGGCTCTGATTACCGCCCTGAGTGCCGGGGTCGCGGTCGTCGGTCGCGCGGCAATCGCAGATGCCTTGCTCAATCTGTTTATCACCCTATCGTTTTTCGATATTTACCGTTATCACGAAAGCAGGGGTTCCACACCCCGCAACCGGGCTTTCATCTGGATGGCTCTGGGGTTTCTGACTAAGGGTCCGATCGCCATGGTCGCCGCGCCAGTCAGCCTCTTGTTTTTCCTCTGGCAAGGGCGCTGGAAGGATTGGCTCAAGGCCGCCTTCAGTCCACTAGGATGGGCTTTGTTCCTGGCGATTACCGCACCTTGGTATATCCTTGAATATCTGCATCAGGGTAAAGCCTTTATCGACAGCTTTTTCCTCAAGAATAACTTGGGTCGCTATGCCTCTCCCAATGATAGTCACGCGGGTGACTACTTTTATTATGTCGGCGCGGTATTGCTGATGCTGATGCCATTTAGCGGCTGGTTGATCCGTATTCTGCCGCGGCTTGCCAATCTGCGCCGGGAAGTCCTGGATCGCTATCTGTGGATCGGGTTTGGCTTCGTATTTCTATTCTTCACATTTTCCGCCACCAAGCTGCCACACTACATTCTCTATGGCTGCACCCCCCTTTTCATCCTGCTGGCGAAATATCGTGAAGAGATCCGCGGCCGGTTCTTTGGCCTCGGTCCTGCGATTTTGTTTCTCGCCTTCGTGCTCGCCCTGCCCTTAATCGCTTCCCAGGTCGCGCAAAAAAACGGTAATGCCTATATCCGTGCCATGCTCTCCCGCGGCCCGGAAGTATTTAACCCACTCTATTACTTGGTGCCAGCACTGGCGCTGGCCGTGATTCTACTGCTATGGGTCTGGCCACGCTGGCCGGTCTGGCAAAAAAGCCTGCTGGCCAGTTTATTATGCACCTTCGTGCTCATGCAAACGCTGGTGCCGACGATCGGCGCACTCAAGCAACAACCGGTCAAGAATGCAGCCCTGCTAGACCGCCATCTTAGTGGGCCGACAGTGATGTGGGAAATTAATATGCCCAGTTTTTCTGTATACCGGCAGGCTGTCACTCCTCGCGCCCCACCCAAACCGGGCGACCTGGTCTTCACCCGTATCGACAAATTGCCGCGGCTGGCCAAATTGGGGCATTACCGAGTCTTGTTCAATCAAGGCGGCATCATCCTGGCCCGGTTTCTCGGACCCGGAAAACACCACTTTTCTTCCGCTGTAGTCATCCGGAGCCCAGCTCATGAACATTCGACCCTTGCTCGCTAGGCTGGTTGGCCTGTTATTGATCTTTGGCTTGAGCGCCTGTGGTATAAAAGGCCCGCTGTATCTACCTCACCGGCAGGCACCCCAATCCAGCCACCAAGCCAGAACCTGACTATGAATGCATTCCAGTACCGCCGCGGGATCCTGCATACCGAAGAAGTCCCGCTACCTCATGTCGCAAATTGCTTCGGCACCCCGGCTTATGTCTATTCACGCGCCATGATTGAAGACCACTGGCGTGCTTTCGATGAAGCTTTCGATGCTCAGCCTCATCTCGTGTGCTACGCGGTCAAGGCCAATTCGAACCTTGGCATACTCAGCCTCTTTGCTCACCTCGGCTCGGGTTTCGATGTAGTTTCAGGCGGCGAACTGGAGCGGGTGATACGCGCGGGCGGCGAGCCCTCACGAGTGGTTTTTTCCGGGGTAGGCAAACAGGCATGGGAATTGAAGCGCGGCCTCGAAGTCGGTATTCGCACCTTCAATGTGGAATCAGAAGCCGAGCTTAACCGCCTGGAAGGTATTGCACGCGAACTGGGCGCACGGGCTCCCGTCTCGATTCGGGTAAATCCAGACGTGGATGCCGGCACCCATCCCTATATTTCCACTGGCCTGAAAGAAGACAAGTTTGGTGTGGATATCGCCACCGCCCTAACCTTGTACACACGGGCAGCTCACTCTAAACACCTGCGCATCACCGGCATCAACTGCCATATCGGGTCCCAACTGACCCGCCTGGAACCCTTACGTGACGCCCTGGAACAAGTGGTGCAGATCGTCGATCAGCTGGCAAAACGGGGGGTTGAGCTGGAACACCTCAACGTCGGCGGTGGCCTGGGTATCCGTTACCGGGAAGAAAACCCGCCCACACCTGTCACCTACGTACAAACCATCCTCAATACGCTCGGTGACCGGGCAAAGGAAATCCTGATCGAGCCAGGGCGTGCCATTGTCGGTGATGCAGGAATATTACTCACTCGGGTGGAATATCTGAAACGCTCACCCTGGAGGAATTTCGCCATTGTGGATGCGGCCATGAACGACTTGCTCCGCCCGGCACTGTATGGTGGCTGGCACAAAATCCAGTCGGTTACCAAAAACCCAGCTGGCCAGAGGCTGGAGTATGATATTGTGGGTTCTATTTGCGAATCAGCGGACTTTCTGGGCAAACAACGGCTATTAGCCCTGGATGCAGGAGATTTACTGGTCGTCAGATCGGCTGGTGCATATGGTTTTGTTATGAGCTCAAATTACAATTCCAGGCCGCGTGCGCCTGAACTCCTGATTGATGGGAAAATCATTCACGAAATCCGTCGGCGGGAGACTATCGAGCAATTATTCAGAGAAGAAAGCTGCCTGCCGGAATAGTAAGCATAAAATTAGGGGCGAGGGAGCGGGGCTGGCGACTCAAAATTTGCCCGTACTCATCTGCTAACGACCAAGCTGTGCGGCGCAGCGCAAACGAAGCGTAGCGTAGTTTGCGCCCGAACGAGTGCCTTGTTAGCTGCCTTGCTACGCATTTTGATGAAACTCGATTACATTTTTATCTTGGTCACGTATGAAGAACATAATTCCACCATTCGGCAGTGTTATAGGACCTTCTGTGATCGTAATTCCTAAACGTACTATTTCTTCCTGAACAGCATTAATATCATTAACATCTAATGCAATATGCGTATATCCTGGATATTTCTCTTTTACATCCATTAAAATATTTTCCTTAATTCCTGAGTCTGCATTCAGGATTAAATTTATATTCACTCCAGATGGGTGTTCCATGATTGCGACTGGCTCTGGGCCTATTGGGCCAACAAGAAATAAAAATCCAAGTTGTTCATAGAATTTTCTCGCTCGATCCAGATTCTCAACTCTGATTCCAATATGATTTATTCCGATAATTTCCTTCATGTTTTCCTCGAAACCTTTGGTTGTTTTAAGCAGCTAACCATCAACCCTTGCGCATATAAAAGGTGAACTCCCCACCGGCTTCGCTATGCCCAAGCAGCTCGTTACCGGTCTGGTTGGCAAAAGCCTCAAAATCCTTGACGGCGCCAGGATCGGTGGCCACAATCTTGAGGACTTCACCGCTATTGATCTCGGTGATTGCTTTCTTGGTACGCAGAATAGGTAGTGGGCAGCTCAATCCACGGGCATCCAGTTCCTTATTGAAATCAGTCATGTTCAAATCACTCCTGGGTCGGTTTTAGGTTTCTGTTTCTAGGGCTAACACACTTCCTCGCGGTAAAATTGCCAGAAAGCTCACACAGTGACGGGTGGCCCTCCGTGGTTTACTCCGGACCGCCACTAGAAAACGCGCTGTTGCCGCGCTGTTGCGTTGGAAAGCCTATTCAGTATTACCCAGCCGGGTTCTGGATTCAATCCCTAACCCGCTTTACTGCCAATTTATGCTAGCCAACAAATGACCGGTAAAGTAAAGTTAGACTAATCGTCCGAATGATGAGCCGATATGCCACTGGCAGGTTTAAACTTCACCAAGATGCATGGATTGGGTAATGATTTCGTGGTTGTAGACAACACCCGCCAAACCCTAGATCCAAGCCCCGAGAATATTCATGCATTAGCCGATCGACATAGAGGAGTCGGCTGTGACCAAGTGTTGCTGGTGGAAAATCCAAGAATTCCGCAGGCTGATTTTCGTTATCGCATCTTTAATGCCGATGGCAGCGAGGTCGAACAGTGTGGCAACGGAGCCCGCTGTTTTGCCCGATACGTTATCGATCATGGCCTAGCTGCTGGCCCATCGATTCAAGTGGAAACCCTTGCGGGACTCTTGAAACTACACCTGCAGGACAACGGGCAGGTTACCGTGGATATGGGTACTCCTCACCTACACCCGGATGACATTCCATTTTTAGCCGAAACTCCAGCAACTGCTTATATCTTGGGGGGACTCGATCAGCACTACGAAATCGGGGTGCTTTCCATGGGCAATCCCCATGCCGTACTGCAGGTCGATAATGTCGATACGGCGCCAGTCGCCACATTAGGTCCGGCCATCGAAACTCATCCCCGCTTCCCCAACCGAACCAACGTAGGTTTTATGCAGGTGCTCTCCTCTGAACATATCCGGTTGCGTGTGTATGAACGTGGTACGGGAGAAACTCAGGCCTGTGGAACCGGTGCCTGCGCCGCAGTGGTCAGTGGCTATTTACGCGGTTGGCTGGCCGTTTGCGTGACAGTTGACCTACCGGGAGGCCAGCTGGTCGTCGAGTGGGAGGGGGGGGATACCCCGGTAAAGATGACCGGCCCTGTGACAACTGTATTTGAAGGAAGAATAGTTGATGACTACACCTAAAACAGCCAATAAGCCTAATGAAGAATGCATGGATGAAGAGTGCGTAGCGCATTTCCTAAAGGAACATCCAGAATTTTTTGTAACTCATGTTGAGTTACTAGACAAGTTACAGATTCCTCACCCTGTGCGTGGTACAGTTTCTTTACTTGAATATCAGAATGCGCACTTACGGGAGCGCCACCATCGACTGGAGAAAAAACTCGCCAAACTGATTTGTTTGGCTAGAGAAAATGAAAACCTGAGCGCCAATCTGCATGAACTGGCTCTCGGTCTGCTCCGTGCAGACAGTTTGGATAGTGTTCTGGCGACCACCCACGACCAGTTGCGCAGTAAATTCAACGCCGATACTGTCACTCTGCGTTTGATCGACCATGACAACCTGCTCAAAAACACAACCCACGCTCTAGCTGCTAATGCCCATGAGTGGTCGTTACTGGATTCTATATTCCGCAAACATCAGCCTCATTGCGGACCCCTCCCGCATGAATTGCTGGCCTTACTGTTTCCCGATTCCGCCGGACAAATCGCTTCCACCATCGTGATTCCATTACTGGATACCGAACCGCTGGGTGTTCTAGCCCTGGGCAGCGGTGACCCTAATCGCTTTCACCCCAGTATGGGCACCCTGTTTCTGGGCTACCTGGGGGATCTGGTCGCGGCCACCATCAGCATGAGTCTCGAGCGCAATGAGTCGGTATGAACACTCGCGATCTGGTCGATCGATACCTGCAACAACTCGCCGGACAACGTGGCTATTCTCCGCACACAACGACCGCCTATCGCCGTGACCTGAATGCCTTTCTTAATTTCCTATCTCGGGAAAAAAAACCCCTTGTCTGCATCGATGCTGAGGCCGTGCGCGCCTTTATCGCCAATGGACATCGGCAAGGGCTGGGCTCGAAGACACTCAGACGACGACTATCCAGCCTGCGCGGATGGTATAGATTCCTACTGAGTCAGAAGATCATTGAACGGGATCCTACCGTAGATATCAAAGCCCCAAAAGGCAGCAAGCGCCTGCCCGAGACGCTCACCCCGGAACAACTGGCCGTACTACTCGAAAAGGAAGATCGGAATCTTCTGGAAGTGCGCGATCGCGCCTTATTCGAATTGGCCTATTCATCCGGGCTCCGTCTTGCAGAACTGGCCTCCCTGAATCGGATGCATCTTGATCTGGTGGACGGGATGGTCAGAGTTCTTGGCAAGGGCCGCAAGATCCGCCAGATACCCATTGGCTCCAAGGCTCGCATAGCCCTGAATAATTGGTTACAGGTGCGCGGCCAGCTCGCCTGCAAGGATGAAGATGCGGTTTTCGTTTCTCGCAGAGGAAGACGCCTTGGCCCGCGCGCGATTCAGCTACGCCTGCGCCAAAGAGCTATTGAGACAGGTATCGGGCCGCCCGTACATCCACATATGCTGCGCCATGCCTTTGCCAGTCATTTGTTGGAATCCTCAGGCGATTTGCGCGCGGTGCAGGAATTACTAGGGCATGTCGATATCAGCACGACTCAAATCTATACGCATCTTGATTTCCAGCATCTAGCCGATGTTTACGACCGATCTCACCCGCGTGCTCACAGAAAAAACGGGAAATGAGTATATCAGTGGCGCGGAGTGTTAAAATTCATTGATTGACATTGAGGAAGTCCGGTAATGGAACAGTTTCGAGGTACCACCATTCTCTCGGTTCGCCGTGGCCAGCAAATCACCATGGGGGGCGATGGCCAGGTTACACTGGGTAACACGGTAATGAAAGGCAATGCCCGTAAGGTGCGGAGACTTTATCAGGACCGGATCCTCGCTGGTTTTGCCGGCGGCACAGCGGATGCCTTCACCCTGTTCGAGCGGTTTGAAGGACAGCTGGAACGACACAGCGGCAACTTGACCCGGGCGGCTGTGGAACTCGCCAAGGAATGGCGGACAGATCGTGCTCTGAGAAGACTGGAAGCACTACTTGCGGTCGCCGATCAACAGGCTTCCCTGATTATTTCCGGCAATGGCGATGTCATCGAACCCGAACGTGGCCTGATGGCGATCGGTTCCGGTGGACCTTACGCTCAATCCGCAGCACGCGCCCTGCTGGAAGGCTCCGAATTCACGGCCCGGGAGATTACCGAACGAGCCCTGAATATCGCTGCCGACATCTGTATTTACACCAATCACCACCTGACCATCGAAACGCTTGGTGAATAAACGCCCATTCCATTTACCGGCATGCTTGGCATCTATTTAGATATTGTGCAAGAGAATCATCATCCATGACTTCCATGACCCCACGCAAAATTGTTGAAGAACTAGACAAACATATCATCGGACAAACCGAGGCCAAGCGGGCGGTTGCCATTGCGCTGCGTAACCGCTGGCGACGTCAGCAACTATCAGAAAATCTGCGCCAGGAAGTGACCCCCAAAAATATTCTGATGATCGGGCCAACAGGCGTGGGTAAGACTGAAATTGCCCGTCGCCTGGCGCGTCTGGCATGCGCTCCCTTTATCAAGGTCGAGGCCACTAAATTTACCGAAGTGGGATATGTTGGCCGCGATGTAGAATCCATCATTCGAGATCTGGTCGATATCGCCGTTAAGCAGTTGCGTGAAGTAGAAATGGAGAAAGTCCGGTTTCAGGCCGGTGAGGCTGCCAAGGAGCGTATCCTTGATGCACTATTACCAGGAACCAGTTCACGCAATGAATTTCTTCACGAGCCAGAAATTAAACCCGTGGAAAGCGCCACACGTCAGAAACTCCGGCAACGCCTGCACAAAGGCGAGTTGGATGATCGGGAAATCGAGATCGAAGTGAGTCTGTCATCTTCAGGGGTTGAAATCATGACGCCACCGGGCATGGAAGAAATGGCCGGCCAACTGCAAGGGCTGTTTCAGAACCTCGCCGGGGGACGTACCAAGCGCCGCCGTATGAAAATTGTCGATGCCCGTAAGTTGCTGACCGATGAGGAAGCGCTACGCCTGGTCAATGAAGATGATCTTAAGTTACGCGCTGCGCAGGAAGTCGAACAAAACGGTATCGTATTTATCGATGAAATCGATAAAGTGGCCAAACGTGGCGAACATGGTGGGACGGATATTTCCCGGGAAGGCGTACAACGTGATCTGCTCCCCCTCATCGAAGGCAGCACGGTCACGACAAAATATGGTGCGGTACGCACTGATCACATCTTATTCATCGCTTCAGGAGCGTTTCACCTATCCAAACCCTCCGATCTGATTCCGGAACTTCAGGGACGCTTACCAATCCGGGTAGAGCTGAACGCTCTGACTGCTGAGGATTTCGTCCGCATCCTGACCGAGCCCGACGCTTCACTGGTGGAACAATACACCGCGCTGATGGCCACTGAAGAAGTCAAAACCGAATTCACTCCAGAAGCCGTGCGGCGGATTGGTGAAATTGCCTTCCAAGTCAATGCGCGTACTGAAAATATTGGTGCCCGACGTCTACATACCGTGCTGGAGCATTTACTCGAAGAGATCTCCTTCGATGCCCCGGATCATGCCGGCGAAACCTACGTTATCGACGCCAAAACAGTTGATAAAAAATTAGGAACGCTATCCCGTGATGAGGATCTGAGTCGATATATCCTCTGAACATCGGATCCGCTAAAACCTGGTGATGCAGAAACTATTGCTACTCGAGGATAACTGCTATGGGCCAACACAGACCCACTGAAATTCACCTGCACCAGCAATCCCGAACTCTGGGGCTGGTCTATGTAAATAAACAGAGATTCAATCTCAGCTGCGAGTATCTGCGGGTATTTTCCCCTTCGGCAGAGGTGCGTGGGCACGTGTCGGGTCAGGGGGTTCTGCAAACAGATAAGGAATCCGTCACCATCACAGCCATCGAGCCCGTGGGGAATTATGCCGTGAAACTGATATTCAGCGACGGGCATAACACCGGTATTTACGACTGGAATTACCTATACGATTTGGGTGAAAATCAGGTAGAGAACTGGCAAACTTACCTGAATCGGTTGGCAGAAGCCGGTTATCGGCGTAAGGAACCTGAGCATTGAGATTTATCCGAGGATCATGGTCTGCAAGGTAACCGGCGGAACCGGCAACCTTATCAAGAAAGGTGAAAAGAATATGAACCAGCGTAATACGACAGATTTCGGGTACCAGCAAGTCCCCATCGAAGAAAAGGCACACAAGGTTGCTGATGTATTTTCCTCGGTAGCCGATCGCTACGATATTATGAATGACTTGATGTCTTTCGGAGTCCATCGCTTATGGAAGCGTTTCGCCATCGAACTGGCCAATGTGCACCCAGGGGAGCGGATTCTAGACCTGGCCGGCGGCACCGGCGATCTGGCCGCTCGCCTTGCTCCTAAGGTAAAAGATAAAGGCGAGGTTATGTTGGTCGATATCAATGCGGCTATGCTTGAGCAGGGCCGTGAGCGATTGATGGATCTCGGAGTGACAGGGAACGTGAGATTCACTCAGGCGAATGCCGAAAACCTCCCCTTCCCGGATCGCCATTTCAACCTGGTAACTATTGCTTTTGGCCTGCGCAATGTGACCGACAAAGATGCCGCTCTCCACGAAATGTACCGTGTCCTCAAGCTGGGTGGGCGGGTACTGGTGCTGGAATTTTCCAAACCCATTCTGCCCGGTTTACGCTCACTATATGACCTCTATTCCTTCACCGCCCTGCCGCTGATGGGCAAATTTGTCGCTGGCGACGCTGACAGCTACCGTTATCTTGCCGAGTCCATTCGTATGCATCCTGATCAACAGACTCTCAAGCAAATAATGGAAAAAGCTGGATTTGAGCGGGTAGAATACTACAATCTGACCGGTGGCATCGTTGCCATTCATCGAGGCTACAAGTTTTGATGCGAACGACAGCTCCCCCGATCCTGATTGCAAAGTGACTCGCACGACACCAACTATGAAACTGCCTTCCACCCTGGGTGTTATCCTGGAAAAACTGCTCAATACCTACCTACAACAAGATCCGGAATCTGCGGCTGCTCTAACCGCTTTAGAGGGGCGCCGAATTGCTATCAGTCTTGATGGCTTGGGCGTGGAATTCAGCCTTATTCTCGGTAGCCAGGGAATCCGGGTGGATTCCACCCTCCCGCCTGACGTGGAGGCTAAAATTCACGCGCACCCTTTAGCCTTGTTGCGCATGAGCCTGAGCAAAAATCCCACTGATGCTTTTCGTGACGGAGACGTTCGTATAGAAGGGGACAACGAACTAGGTGAACGCCTCTGGAAGATTTTGACCGCAGTCGAATTCGATTGGGAGGAATTAATGAGTCACTACCTTGGCGATCCTCTGGCTCATACCCTCGGCTCCCAAGCACGTGCGGTCAATACTCTGATACGACGAAATATTTCCCATCTCATCGATGATGCAGGTGAATATATCACTGAAGAATCACAACTTAGCCCTACCCAACCCGAGGTAGAAGATTTCCTATCCTCAGTGGATCGGCTGCGCGAAGATTTCGACCGCCTGGAGGCCCGGCTGGCCCGGATCGAATCTGCGGTAACCCCTGATTCCAGCAAAAAATCTCCATGAACAGAACGGGAAGGCGTTCGCCCGCGCGCATCGCTCGACAGATCATCCGCCTTGCGCACATCAATCTGGTGCTGGCCCGCAATGGCCTGGAAGAAGTCATTTTTGCCCTACATTTGTTTCGCCCTTTACGTTTTCTGCTCTATCTGTTGCCCTGGCACTGGTTGCGGAGCCAGCACATCAGTCGGGGAGAGCGAATCCGCCATGCCCTTGAGGAGCTGGGGCCGGTCTTCATTAAATTTGGACAAATGCTTTCTACCCGGCGGGATCTGCTCCCCGATGATATCGCCAATGAACTGGCTTACCTGCAAGATCGAGTACCCCCTTTTCAAGGGGCACACAAAATCATCGAAATGGCCTACGGGAAACCCTTGTTGGAAGTCTTTGCCACTTTCGAGGAACAGCCGTTGGCCTCGGCTTCAATCGCCCAGGTTCACGCCGCAACCTTATCAGATGGCAAACAAGTCGCGGTCAAGGTTGTCCGCCCCGACATCCAGCCTACCATCCGTCAGGATCTTGATATTCTCTACACACTCGCTAAACTGGCCACCCGCTATTTGCCCGACGCCCACCGTCTGCGACCTCTCGAAGTGGTTGCTGAATATGAGAAAATACTGCTCGATGAACTGGATCTATACCGGGAGGCCGCCAACGCCAGCCAGATCCGCCGAAATTTTGAGAATTCCGATCTTCTTTATATTCCGGATATTTATTGGCCATGGGTGCGCGGGAACGTGCTGGTCATGGAACGAATTTATGGAATTCCGATATCTGATATTAAACGCTTGCAGGGAGCGGGGGTAAACTTCCGTGTCCTGGCCGAGCGTGGTGTAGAAATTTTCTTTACCCAGGTATTCCGACACAATTTCTTCCATGCTGACATGCACCCCGGTAATCTCTTTGTCGACCCAAAAAATCCCGAGGCCCCTCGCTATCTGGCCGTAGACTTTGGGATCGTCGGCAGCCTTTCCACCGAAGATCAGCGCTATCTGGCGGAAAATTTTTACGCCTTTTTCAACCGTGATTACAAGCGTGTAGCGGAACTTCATGTGGAATCTGGATGGGTCCCGAAAACGACCCGTATCACCGAATTTGAATCTGCCATTCGTACGGTCAGTGAACCCATTTTCGAGCGCCCGTTGAAGGATATATCCTTTGGCCATGTCCTGCTGCGACTGTTCCAAACCGCCCGCCGTTTCGATATGCAGGTTCAACCACAACTGGTTTTACTGCAGAAAACCCTGCTCAATATTGAAGGTCTCGGTCGTCAGTTATATCCCGATCTCGATCTATGGAAAACGGCCAAACCGTTTATCGAAGAATGGATGCATGAGCAGATTGGTCTGCGGGCATTTCTGCGCAAGTCGTGGGAGAATCTACCAAAATTGATGGAGCATCTCCCGGAAATGCCCATCCTGATCCAGCGGATTGCTCGTCAAACCGCAGAAGGCGAACTGGCGCTCAAAGTCCAAGCCCAAGAGCTCGAGACTCTGCGCCTCGAAATGCGCCAGAGTCGCCGCCATGCCGTGCTACGCAGCACCGGCATGGCTCTGTTGATCGCATCAGCCATCGTTTATGGCGCTACCTCGGCCGGAACACCGGGCGCATTCGGTATTCCATGGCTTACCTGGCTATCCGGAATTGGGGGTATCTTCGCCCTGACCATCGCCTGGCGCTAGAGTGGGGCAGATCGACCGTGGGCTGATGTCCTCTACCGGAACCCGGCGTGTGCGCCTTGGCAATTGATCATGGGTCGCCTGATTTCTTTGCTGCGCCAGGGCTAACCGCCGGTCAGGGTGCGATCCCCTGTTGATCGGCCCAGCTCATATATTGGCCGGAAGCCGCATCATGCTCACCCCTTTCGTGTAAAATACTCATTCGACCAACGATCAGAGGATCGAGCCGACCAATACGGTTGGCGTCTTTATCAGTGCACGACAGGGACAACAAGATATAACGCATCGCATTGAGGCGCGCACGTTTCTTGTCGTCTGACTTGACCACAATCCATGGCGAGTCTGCCGTATCCGTATGAAAGAACATAGCTTCCTTGGCGCGCGTATAATCATCCCATTTGTCCAGCGAGGCCAGATCAATAGGTGACAGCTTCCATTGCTTGAGCGGGTGTACGCGGCGCTCCAGAAACCGGCGACGCTGTTCTGCACGGCTGACAGAAAACCAGAACTTGATCAAGTGGATGCCGCTGTGAACCAGATTGCGTTCAAATTCCGGCGTTTGGCGAAGGAATTCCTGATATTCATAGGGCGCACAAAAGCCCATCACCCATTCGACACCAGCACGATTGTACCAGGATCGGTCGAACAACACGATTTCCCCATAGGTGGGCAAGTGATTGACGTAGCGCTGGAAATACCACTGTCCGCATTCGGTTTCGGTTGGCTTTTCCAGGGCTACCACCAACGCGCCACGAGGGTTTAAGTGTTCCATGATGCGCTTGATCGTGCCGCCCTTGCCGGCGGCGTCGCGCCCTTCGAACAGAATCACGACCCGCTGCTTGGCTTCTTTGACCCAGCTTTGTAGCTTGAGCAACTCGACCTGAAGGTCAAATTTTTCCTTTTCATAATCGCGGCGGCGCATCTTGTATTTATATGGATACCCACCCTGCAGCCAGTCTTCAGCTAGTTCGTTGCTGGTTTTTCCCCGGGGAGCGGGTTGTGGCTGACGCAATTCCTTGCGCAGAACTTCGGCATCATCCGGTGCGTCGCCGGCCAAGATGGCGGTCACAGCGTTCTTGGCATCCGGGGCCGTTTGCTCGATCTGCCGAATCGCTACAGTTTCAGCATCCTGCGCTGCTTCGATGGATTGTTCCACTTCGTATTGTTTGATCCCATCCGGAGTAAGGCGAGGCGCGATATCACCTTCTTTCACCTGACCTGAACCTGAAGTTTTTTTCCGGTGAGTAGATTGGATTTGTGATTGGGCAGATTTGTCTGTCATGGCTTTCCCTCTTTTGGCTAGGGACCGAGGAGTTTTTGACTATATCCCCATTTTCAGATGCTAAGCGAGGTAAACTCAATATAAAGTTGATATGAGTCAATTTTTGTCGACTCCCCAGCATGATCTCTCATTCAGGTAGGGGAATCAGGGAGGCGAGCCGGGTAAAATATTTTCAAGGATAAGCGCATAACTGGTGGCGTGTCATGGATCAGATGGATGGACAGGAAGTTCTACAATGAACTGATAATCATGTATTTTAGACGCCTATCAGCAGGCGGACAGGATCCTCAATAGCCTGCTTGATGGTAACTAAGAATTGCACCGCTTCGCGACCATCAATGATGCGATGATCATAAGTCAGCGCCAGATACATCATGGGGCGAATGACAACCCTCTTTTTGATGGCGACCGGTCGCTCCCGGATCTTGTGCAGGCCAGGAATAGCACTTTGCGGCGGATTGAGAATAGGCGTTGATAGCAATGAGCCAAATACGCCGCCATTGGAAATGGTAAAGGTTCCGCCGGTAATTTCATTGAGCATCAGAGCGTTTTTCCTGGACTTCTCAGCGAATGTAGCGATTGTACATTCGATTTCGGGCGCATCCATACCCTCTGCATTGCATAAGATGGGAACAACCAGCCCGCGGGGTGTAGAGACAGCGATGCCAATATCGTAGTAATCGTGATAAATAATGTCGTTACCTTCGATAGCTGCGTTGACCGCCGGAAATTAGCGCAGGGCAGCGATGGCGGTAAGTACAAAAAAGGACATGAAGCCGAGTCGTACGCCATGTTTCTTTTCAAAGGCTTCCCGGTATTGATTCCGCAGATCGATAATCGTCTGCATATCCACTTCATTGAAGGTGGTGAGCATGGCGGTTTGTTGCTGAGCCTGAAGCAGGCGCTCAGCGATGCGAGTTCGCAAACGGCTCATCGGCTCGCGACGAATCAGGCGGCTTGGATTTAGGGAAGACTCTGGTGCCGGAATACTATACGATGGGGTGGATTCTTCTCGGTTCGGCGGGGTTTGCTCACATTGGTGCAGGAATGCCTCTACGTCTTCCTTGAGAATTCGGCCACCCTTGTCGCTCCCGTGGATTTCTTCCGCTGCGAGATTGTGTTGATCAAGCAAGCGGCGCATGGCGGGGCCTCGGGCTGATGTGACACGCCCATCGGTTTAAGGCATGGGTGCATCCGCCGCTGTGGAAGGAGTCGCTGTCGGCATCATATCGATTTCCAGAAGAGCCAAGAGATCCCCTGTTTTCACCACAGTTCCAGGCGGTGCCTGGATTTTTGCCAATACTCCGCTGACGGGCGCAGGAATTCCAAGCACAACTTTGTCCGTTTCCAGATCAATCAGCTTTTCACCCGCCTGTATGGCCTCTCCCGGTTGTTTGTACCAAACCACCACGGTGGCATCGATAACCGATTCGGGCAGCAGAGGGGCTTTGATTTCTGCGCTCATGGAAATTATTAACGGTCGAATGCAGACGATGTTGTTATGACCAGTGATACTCTACTGGCCACAGATATGATTGAAAAAGGCGATTTTATACTTAGCCCGCAGTATAGAGCACTACACCAAGGGTAATATCGAAGTCTGCCTGAGTATGCAGAATTTTATGGGTAGCCTGCGTGTAGCGGTATTGATACCGGTGGCCCACCTGCACTCAATCAGGATGACCGAAAAGCGTTTGCGAATCATCTGGATAAAATTTTAACCAGATATACAGGGAAAATACATTCCTGAATTTAAGAAATAAGTACATAATTGCTTTGGGAAACATACAACAGACTTCACCGCTGTCCCGTTAACTCTCACAGTAAGATCATCTGATCGATATCAGGCTGCTTTCGTAGCGTGGATCACCTCTTAGCAACGCCAGCAGAAACCGTAAAATTTGTTGCGGTGCTTCAAAGCACACCCCGGATTTCATACAGTCATTTAAGCTGTTATCCAGTATGGAGGTAAACGAGATGAGTGAAGGAAGGAAACGCAAGGTTTACAGTCTGGAGTTCAAAGCGAAGGTAGGGCTGGAAGCGCTAAAGGGAGTAAAGACGATCAACGAGATTGGCCTGGAGTACAGACATCACCACTATCCGCCTGGCACGAGGTTTTACCTATCCG
>CAZUKD010000023.1:0-19518 GCA_964620825.1 uncultured Ectothiorhodospiraceae bacterium | reverse complement strand
GAAGGTGGCCGCACCGTAGGTGCGGGTGTTGTCTCAAAAGTTATCGCCTGAGAATTCAATTAAGCTACATTATTGTAAGGGGTGCTTTTGCGCCCCTTGTGTTGGAGTAAGAGCAATGGCAGCTAAGCAGATAATACGAATCCGCCTTAAGGCATTTGATCACCGCTTGATCGATCGTTCGGCCAGTGAAATTGTTGAAACCGCAAAACGGACGGGTGCTCGTGTCAAGGGACCGATTCCCCTCCCAACCCGAATCGAGCGCTACACGATTCTGATATCCCCTCATGTCAATAAGGATGCAAGGGATCAATATGAACTCCGAACACATAAACGACTGATGGATATCATTGATCCGACGGATAAAACGGTTGATGCATTGATGAAATTGGATCTTGCTGCCGGTGTGGATGTACAAATTAAACTTAACTAACTGAGATTTATCTGTCATAATAAACGGCTTTCCGGCGTAGAACCGTTTGTTAAGGGCCGGGTGGATTAGTGAGGTTGTAAAATGTCGATCGGTATGGTCGGGAAAAAAATTGGGATGACCAGGATATTTACGGTAGCGGGAGAGTCTATTCCGGTAACGGTAATACAGGCCAAACCAAACCGGATTGCTTTGGTGCGTAATGAAGGGCGTGATGGATATAGCGCACTTCAATTGGCGGTTGATGAAGTCAAGCCTTCTCAAATCAACAAGCCATTAGCGGGGCATTTTGCGAAGGCGGGGATTCCTGGCGCCCGTAAACTGTGGGAGTCCCGGGTAACGGAAAAAGAAGCTGCAGAATATTCCGTGGGGTCAGAAATCAAGCTGGACCAGTTTCTGGTTGGCCAGTGGGTTGACGTTGCCGGAGTGAGTAAAGGTAAGGGGTTCGCCGGGACGATCAAGCGCCACCACTTCAAGGGCCAGGATCGTAGTCATGGGAATTCACTTTCTCATCGAGTGCCGGGTTCAATCGGCCAAAATCAGACTCCAGGACGTGTCTTCAAGGGGAAAAAAATGGCCGGCCATCTAGGTCATGTTCATATCACCATGCAAAACCTGCAGGTCGTTCGTGTGGATACTGAACACCACCTGATTATGGTTAAGGGAGGTATTCCGGGTGCAACCGGCAGCGATGTACTCATCAAGTCGGCGATAAAGAGAAGGGGCTAAGCTATGGAACTACAGATGATAAACGGCCAAGGTACCGTAGAGGTGGCAGATGGCCTCTTGGGTCGTGAATTCAATGAGCCACTGATCCATCAGGTTATTGTGGCTTATCAGGCGAGTGGAAGATCCGGAACAAAAGCCCAGAAAAGCAGATCCGAAGTTCGGGGTGGTGGAAGTAAACCATGGCGGCAAAAGGGGACTGGCCGTGCTCGTGCAGGTAGTATACGGAGTCCGATATGGGTTGGTGGTGGCCGCACATTTGCCGCAAAGCCGCGCTCATATGCACAGAAAATTAATAAAAAAATGTATCGAGGAGCGATGGGGTCAATTTTGTCTGAATTGAATCGTGAGGATCGTCTGAAGGTGGCGGCCCCTTTTGATTTGTCTTCCTCGAAGACAAAAGATTTTCTAGTAATACTAAAACAGCTCATTGGTACTCAGGATGTGCTGATTGTTGTCTCACAGATAGATGAAAAGCTTTATCTTGGTGCCCGAAATATACCTCGAGTTGAGGTTATTGAAGCCAATGCAGTCGACCCGGTTTCCTTGATTCGGCATGAGTATGTGATAGTCACCGTTGATGCCCTCAGACAAATAGAGGGGTGGCTGGCATGAAACCGAATCGGTTGATGAAAATTATTCGAGCACCACGAATTTCTGAAAAGTCGACCATGTTGGCGGATAAATATGCACAACATGTATTTTCAGTGCATCATGATGCAAATAAGCTCGAAGTAAAAAAGGCTGTTGAGCTATTGTTTGGCGTTAAGGTTCGACAGGTAAGAATTCTGAATGTTTCTGGGAAATCGAAGATGCATGGGCGCAAGCAAGGACGTAGATCCGATTGGAAAAAAGCCTATGTAGCTTTGGAATCCGGAAATGACATTGATTATGGAATGGCCGAAAGGTAAGGGTAAAGATTATGGCGATAATCAAATCTAAACCAACCTCTCCTGGAAGGCGATTCCAGGTCAAGGTATCACGTGAGTTGCTGCATAAAGGCTCGCCCTATGCTCCGTTAACGGAGCCAAAACCTCGAAAAGGTGGGAGGAATAATCAGGGTCGGATTACCCAGAGACACCAAGGGGGTGGGCATAAGAGATTATATCGTATTATTGATTTCCGCCGGAATAAAGATGGTGTTCAGGCTCGAGTTGAAAGAATCGAATACGATCCGAATCGTAGTGCGCATATTGCTTTGCTGGTTTATTCAGACGGTGAGCGTCGTTATATGATCGCGCCTAAGCATCTTAAACCAGGTGATACCGTTTTATCTGGAGTTAACGCACCGATTAAAATCGGTAATGCTCTACCATTAAGGTCTATTCCGGTCGGCACTACCGTCCATTGCGTTGAATTGCAGCCAGAAAAAGGCGCACAATTGGCTCGATCTGCGGGTGCTTCAGCTCAACTTGTGGCCAAGGAAGGAGTCCATGCGACGATTCGTCTTAAGTCGGGAGAAATGCGCAAAGTTCTAATTCAGTGCCGGGCTACCGTGGGTGAAGTTGGGAATGTAGAGCATAACCTGAGAAAATTTGGTAAGGCTGGAGCAAGGCGCTGGATAGGTATCAGACCTACTGTGCGTGGAACGGCTATGAACCCTGTTGATCATCCCCATGGAGGAGGTGAAGGGAGGAACTTCGGGAAACATCCGGTTACTCCATGGGGCGTTCCGACTAAAGGTTACAAAACTCGTCATAACAAGCAGACGGATAAGTTGATTGTTCGTCGCCGTAAATCGAAGTAAGAGGTGGTATTGTGCCGCGTTCGATAAAGAAAGGTCCATTCGTTGATCATCATCTGCTGAAGAAGATCGATAATGCAGTTACTACAAATAGTCGGAGACCTATCAAGACTTGGTCCAGGCGTTCTATGATTATGCCGCAGATGATTGGTCTTACAGTCGCTGTTCATAATGGGCGCAAGCATGTTCCGGTCTTGATATCTGAAAATATGGTTGGTCATAAATTGGGTGAGTTTGCTCCAACACGTACCTTCAAAGGCCATATTGCAAACAAAAAAGGGAAGTGAGTGAGGTTGCTATGGAAGTATCGGCTAAACATAAATATGTACGTATATCTCCTCAGAAAGCCCGCTTAGTGGCGGATCAAATACGAGGACTCTCAGTCGATCAGGCATTGCGATTACTCGAATTCAGCAGTAAGAAATCATCTCTATTGATCAGAAAGGTACTTGAATCCGCAATGGCGAATGCTGAGCATAATGAAGGCGCGGATATTGACGAGCTTCGCATATCTACGATCTTTATCGATGAAGCTCCAGGGCTTAAAAGAATGCGTGCTCGAGCAAAGGGGCGTGGCAATCGAATTACCAAGCGAACTAGTCATATTACTGTCAAGGTAAGCGAAAAATAGGGAGTTGCATAATGGGACAAAAAGTACATCCACATGGAATTCGCCTTGGTATATCCAGTGATTGGACGGGTAAGTGGTACGCTCAAGGTACGGCTTATGCTGATCTTTTGAATAGCGACCTTGAGATCCGGGAATTCATCAAAAAAAAGCTTGCGCATGCTTCGGTAAGTAGGATTCAGATAGAAAGGCCCGCAAGAGCTGCGGTAATTACTATTCACACGGCCCGTCCGGGTATTGTTATTGGAAAAAAAGGTGAGGATATTGAAAAGCTCCGTACCGAATTAGCCTGTCGTATGAAGATTGATCAATCCAATATAAAGGTCAATATCGAAGAGATTCGAAAACCAGAACTAGACGCTCAACTCGTTGCCGAGGGAATTGCGCAACAACTTGAAAAGCGTATTATGTTTCGAAGAGCCATGAGAAGAGCGGTAACTAATGCAATGCGGTTGGGAGGGCTTGGAATCAAGGTGAATGTAGCTGGTCGTTTAAATGGTGCTGAGATTGCACGTAGCGAATGGCATCGCGAGGGTCGTGTACCATTGCATACCTTTAGGGCAGATATCGACTACGGCTTCGCTGAAGCACATACAACTTATGGAATTATTGGTATCAAGGTCTGGATTTACAAAGGCGACGTTTTGGGCCCAACTGCCGAACATGAAGACATTCGTAAATTAGTGAATTGAGGGAATAAGGATGCTTCAGCCTAAACGTACAAAATTTAGGAAACAATTTAAGGGTCGAAATCGTGGGCTTGCCACTGTCGGCAACAAAGTTAGCTTCGGCGAATTTGGACTTAAAGCCACTGATCGGGGGCGCATTACTGCCCGCCAAATAGAAGCCGCCCGTCGCGCCATGACCCGACATATTAAGCGTGGTGGAAAAATCTGGATACGTATTTTTCCTGATGTACCAGTGACCAAGAAGCCCCTTGAAGTTAGGCAGGGTAAGGGTAAAGGCAATGTTGAATATTGGGTAGCCAAGGTAACCCCTGGTAAAGTTTTGTACGAGATGGAGGGAGTCAGTGAGGATGTGGCCCGCGAGGCTTTCCGGCTTGCTGCAGCCAAACTGCCAATTAAGACGACTGTTATTACTAGAACGGTACTTTAATATGAATATGCAGGGATTGAGAGGAAAAACATTGCAGGAACTAAATTCAGAGTTGGTCGATATTCAGAAGGCACAATTTAATCTTAGGATGCAAAGAGCTACTTCACAATTATCTAACTTTGCTCAGTTTAGAGAACTCCGCCGAGAAGTAGCCCGAATTAAGACTATCATTCGTGAAAGGGATCTTGCAGGTAAATCTCAATGAATAACCAAGATAAAAAAGAGCGTAGCGTTGTTGGTTCAGTCTCCAGTTATAAAATGGATAAAACAATCACGGTTGTTGTTGAAAGGCTGGTTAAGCATCCAGTTTATGGTAAATATATCCGTAAATCCAGTAAGTTGCATGTCCATGATGAAAATAACCAATGTCAAATTGGGGATCTTGTACGGATAAAGGTATGTAGACCTTTATCCAAAACAAAAAGTTGGATGCTGATTGAAGTGATTAATAAAGTATCTTAACTTTTGCTTGGAGATTGTTCGATGATACAAATGCAAACAGTACTGAATGCTGCTGATAATAGCGGAGCAAAGCGTATCCAATGTATTAAGGTTCTAGGTGGTTCACATCGTCGCTATGCGGGCATAGGTGATATTATAAAAGTTAGTGTCAAGAATGCCATTCCTCGCGGTAAAGTAAAAAAGGGTGATGTATATAATGCTGTTGTGGTACGTACATCCAAAGGGGTAAGACGCTTGGATGGTTCGGTAATCCGCTTTGATACTAACGCGGCTGTTTTACTTAATAATCAATTCCAGCCAATAGGTACTCGGATATTTGGTCCGGTAACGCGCGAGCTAAGGTCTGAGCGCTTTATGAAAATAATCTCTTTGGCCCCTGAAGTTCTTTGATTGGTGATAATAATGAAGAGAATACGTACTGGTGATGAAGTCATCATAATTGCCGGGAGGGACAAAGGACGGAAAGGTAAGGTAATACACTTTCTGTCCAACGATAAAATACATGTACAAAATATTAATATGGTAAAGAAACATCGGCGGGGAAACCCTCAAACTGGTGAGAAAGGCGGTATTGTTGAAGTTGAAGCACCGATACATATATCGAATATAATGCTGTACAATCCTGCTACCGGGAAGGGTGACCGTACCGGTTTCAAAGCCCTTGAAGATGGTCGCAAAGTCCGTTACTTCAAATCGAATAATGAAGTTGTTGATGTGTAAGGTTTCTTAATTATGGCTAGATTGAAGATATACTACCTGGAAAAAGTGATCCCGGAATTGATGGAGCACTTTAAATATCAAAGTAACATGCAGGTCCCAAAAATTGAAAAAATTACCATTAATATGGGGTTGGGGCAGGCTGTTTCTGATAAAAAGATTATTGATCATGCGCTAAATGATCTCGCTTTAATTTCTGGCCAAAAAGGTATACCCACGTTGGCTAGGAAATCTATTGCGGGTTTCAAGATTCGTGAAGGATGGCCTGTAGGCGCCAAGGTCACTTTGAGGAATAATCGCATGTATGAATTTCTTGATCGATTGATCAATGTAGCTATCCCTCGGATACGGGATTTTCGGGGCATAGCTACCAGATCCTTTGATGGTCGGGGAAATTTTAGTATGGGGATACGTGAACAGCTTGCGTTTCCAGAAATTGATTACGATAAAATTGATAGTATTCGTGGTATGGATATTGTGATTACTACATCCGCCAGAAGTGATGATGAAGCCCGTAGTTTACTAAAAGCTTTTAATTTTCCATTCAGGAACTAAATTAATATTATGGCTAAAACTTCAGTAATCGAGCGTGAATCGAAACGTAGAAATCTAGTAAAAAAATATTCTGCAAAAAGAGCGGTATTGAGAGAATTAATTAAGAATCCTCATATCGAAGTAGAGGAAAAGATGCAAGCTGTTCTTGATCTGCAGAAATTGCCACGAGATTCAAGTTTCGTTAGACTGCGCAACCGCTGTAAACTGACTGGAAGACCACATGGTTATTATCGCAAGTTTGGACTGGGTAGGAATAAGCTCAGAGAAGCCACCATGCGCGGTGATGTGCCTGGTTTGAAGAAAGCAAGTTGGTGAAGAGGATTTATATATGAGCATGACTGATCCCATTGCGGATATGTTAACCAGAATTCGGAATGCCCAGCAGGTTGGAAAAAAGCAGGTTTCTATGCCTTCTTCCAAGATAAAGGCATCCATTGCTAATGTGTTTAAATTAGAAGGATATATAGACGATTACTTAGTCGGTTCTGATACGAAACCCTTGCTGTCTATTGACTTGCGTTATCTTCAGGGTCATGGCGTAATTGATCGTTTGGAACGATTGAGTCGCCCTGGGCTTAGAGTTTACAAATCATGCCAGGATTTTCCTTCTGTTTTAAATGGGATGGGTATACTTGTTGTCTCTACCGCACATGGGGTGATGAGTGATAGGGATGCACGAGCCCGCCATCTTGGCGGCGAGCTCCTTTGTCTCGTAGCATAAAGGAGTCCGATAGCATGTCCAGAATAGCCGGGAAACCCGTCCTGATTCCAAAAGGAGTGACTGTTTTCATCCAGGATGAGACAGTGATCGTTAGCGGCCCGAAGGGTGAGGAGCGGCTGGTCATACATCCTTCGGTCAGTGTCAAGAAATTTGATCATCAACTGATTTTTGAGATGAAAACACCTGACGGGAAGGCAATGACCGGGACAATTCGGTCGTTGGTTGCTAATTTGATTCAAGGTGTCTCGGAGGGCTATTTAAAAAAGCTTGAACTGGTTGGTGTTGGCTATCGCGCACAATCCCGAGGTAAGGTTCTAAACCTTAGTCTGGGTTTTTCCCATCCGATTAGTTATTCCGTACCCGATGGAATTACTATAGAAACCCCCACGCAGACGGAAATACATGTTAGGGGTATTAATTTCCAAAAGGTTGGTCAGGCTGCCGCAGAGATCAGATCATTTAGACCGCCTGAGCCATACAAAGGGAAGGGCGTGAGATATTCCGGAGAAGAAATATTTCGTAAAGAAGCCAAGAAGAAATAAAGGGAAGAGTTGATGAAAAATACAGATTCCAGAATGCGCCGTGCGCTTAAAACCAGAGCAAAGATTAAACGACTGAATCGGGTGCGTTTATCCATTCACCGCACCCCTCGTCATATCTATGCCCAAATTATTTCTGCAGATGGCGAACGAGTCCTCGCAGCTGCTTCGACTGTCGAGCAGAGTATAAAGAACCAATTAAAAATAACAGGTAACAAGGACGCCGCTTTTATAGTAGGGAAAGTAATTGCGGAGCGAGCGCTTGCGAAAGGAATTGATGGAGTTGCTTTTGATCGCTCTGGGTTTAGGTTTCACGGAAGAGTAAAGGTGTTGGCTGATGCGGCGCGCGAACAAGGTCTACAGTTTTAAGGTGGGTATTTATGGCTAGGAATATCGAAAGTTCGACCAATACGGATGGTCTTCAGGAAAAACTGGTGACCGTTAATAGGGTTGCCAAGGTCGTCAAGGGTGGCCGTCAATTCGGCTTTACCGCTCTGACAGTTGTTGGTGATGGCAACGGGCGGGTTGGGTTTGGATATGGTAAAGCACGTGAGGTGCCTGCAGCGATACAGAAGTCTTTGGAGAAAGCACGAAAAAATATGATTCATGTTGCTCTGAATGATGGCACAGTATTTTATCCAATGACCGGTGTTTATGGGGCTGCAAAGGTCTACATGCAGCCTGCATCCGAGGGAACGGGTGTCATTGCGGGCGGCGCTATGCGCGCAGTGTTTGAAATGGTTGGCGTACGTAATATCCTGGCTAAGTGTATCGGTAGCCGTAACTCAGTCAATGTAGTCAGAGCAACCATTAAAGGGCTCCGAACTATGAGTTCACCCGAGCACATTGCCGCCAAGCGCGGTAAGTCAGTTGAAGAAATCCGGGGCGAGTGATATGTCTGAATCCCAGAAAAATGTTCGCTTGATTTTAGTCAAAAGCTTGATTGGTAGACCTAAGAAACATATCGCCTGTGTTAAGGGGTTAGGATTAAGAAAGATTCGGCAGCAAGTGGTTGTTGCGGATACTTCGGAAAATAGGGGGATGATCAATCAGATCAGATACCTCGTGTCTGTAGAGGAATTATGAGATGCGCCTAAATGAATTGAAGCCATCGGCCGGAAGTCATCCGCAAAAGATGCGTGTAGGCCGGGGTATTGGATCTGGTAAGGGTAAAACAGCTGGGCGTGGGCATAAAGGGCAACATTCCCGCGCGGGAGGCTTTCACAAGACTGGTTTCGAGGGAGGGCAAATGCCCCTACAAAGGCGATTGCCTAAAGTAGGTTTCCATTCCAAGACGGCTAATCTGACTCATTCCTTGCGTTTGCACGAATTGGCTAAATTTACCGGCGATGTAGCGGATCTTGCTTCACTTAAGGAAGCCAAGCTTATCCCCTTGTCTGTGCTGCGTGTTAAGGTGTTTGCTTCCGGTCAGATTACCCAATCGCTGACGGTGCGTGGATTAGGATTAACTCCCGGTGCTAAGGCCGCAATTCTTGATGCTGGCGGTAAAGTGGAAGAGGTCTAATTCGTATGGCAACCGCCGTTTCCGGATTAAATCCTGATAGATCATCGTCGCCGGGTAAATTCGCCGAATTGAGAAGAAGGCTTATTTTTCTGGTACTGGCCCTTGTGGTCTATCGAATCGGAACCTTCATTCCTGTTCCTGGTATCAATCCGGAGGCTATGTCGCGGTTCTTCAGTGAGCATAGCGGTTCGATTCTTGGTATGTTCAACATGTTTTCCGGGGGCGCCCTTCAGCGGCTTAGTGTTTTTGCGCTCGGAGTGATGCCTTATATATCGGCTTCTATTATTATTCAGCTCTTGACTTCTGTCGTACCTACGCTGGAACAGTTGAAAAAAGAAGGTCAGGCGGGTCAACGGAAAATTACCCAATATACGCGATATGCGACAGTTGGCCTGGCATTATTTCAGTCGATCGGTGTTTCAGTGGCGCTAGAAGGGCAACGGGTTAATGGGATGTCAGTTGCCATTCATCCCGGCTTCATCTTTGTCTTTACTGCTACGGTTACGCTAGTTACCGGGACCTTATTTCTAATGTGGCTAGGTGAACAGATTACTGAGCGCGGATTGGGTAATGGGATTTCTATGATCATATTTGCCGGAATCGTTGCTGGATTGCCCTCTGCTGCGACGGGTACTCTTGAGCTGGCAAGTACCGGTGAAATGTCCTCTGGCGCTGTTCTCCTATTAATACTTTTGGCGATTGCGGTGACAGCCTTCGTAGTTTTTGTTGAACGGGGGCAAAGAAGGATCACTGTCAATTATGCCAAGCGTCAGGTCGGGAGGAAAGTATACGCCGCACAAACCAGTCATCTTCCCTTGAAATTGAACATGTCAGGTGTGATACCACCGATTTTTGCTTCCAGCATCATTTTATTCCCAGCGACGCTAGGTCAATGGTTTGGGCACGCACCGGGTATGCAGTGGTTGCAGAATTTATCGACTACACTGGCGCCGGGTCAGCCACTGTATGTCATTTTATATGCGGCAGCCATTGTATTTTTTGCTTTTTTCTATACTGCCTTGGTATTTAATTCCAAGGAAACCGCCGATAATTTGAAAAAAGCGGGAGCGCTTATTCCGGGAATACGGCCAGGAGGACAGACAGCAAAATATATTGATAGCGTTTTAACTCGGCTGACCGCTGCAGGTGCTGTTTATCTAACTTTGGTTTGCCTATTACCTGAGTTCCTGATTATTTATTGGAATGTTCCTTTTTACTTTGGTGGCACCTCATTATTGATTATCGTAGTTGTGGTTATGGATTTTATGGCACAAGTTCAGGCGCATATGACTTCTCATCAATACGGAGGCTTGATGAAGAAAGCTAACTTAAGAACATCCACTTCTCGGAATAAAAATTAAATTAAGAGGTATATGCGTATGAAAGTTCGTGCATCAGTTAAAAGATTATGCAGACACTGTAAGGTAATCAAGCGAAATGGAGTGGTCCGGGTTATTTGCAAGGAGCCCCGGCATAAGCAACGTCAAGGCTAATAAAAGCCTTGAAATAGGATATAGAACGGGTTAGAATTCGTGGTTTTCCCTTCAGACTAGGAGAATAAGTTAATGGCTCGTGTTGCGGGTGTTAATATACCTGATCAAAAACATACGGTGATCGCGTTGATGTCTATCTATGGCATCGGACCATCGCGCGCAAAAAAAATATGTTCTAAAACAAGAATCCGTCCTGATGTTAAAGTAAAAGATTTGACTGAGTCGGAATTGGAGTCCTTGCGGCAAACTGTCGCGCAATATCCCGTAGAGGGTGATTTGCGGCGCGAAGTCAGCATGCAGATCAAGAGACTGATGGATTTAGGATGTTATCGTGGTCAGCGGCACCGTCGCGGATTGCCGGTTCGTGGGCAACGAACCCGAACTAATGCACGCACCCGGAAGGGTCCCCGTAAACCTATTCGTAAATAATCAAGTAGCAGGTTTAATTAATGGCTAAGTCACCTTCTCCAAAAGTACGCAAAAAGGCTAAACGGATAGTCACCGATGGTGTTGCTCATATTAATGCCACCTTCAATAATACAATTATTATGATTACAGATCGGCAGGGGAATGCTCTGTGCTGGGCTACTTCTGGTGGTTCAGGATTCCGTGGGTCTAGGAAAAGTACCCCTTTTGCAGCCCAGGTTGCAGCCGAGAAGGCCGGGCAAGCTGCCCTTGAATATGGATTGAAAAATCTAGAGGTTCTGATTAAGGGGCCGGGCCCTGGACGGGAATCAGCGGTGCGAGCGCTTAATAATGTAGGTTATAAAATAACCAGCATATCTGACGTTACACCTATCCCACACAATGGATGTCGCCCGCCAAAAAGGCGTCGGGTTTAAGGAGCAAAGCAATGGCTAGATATATCGGTCCCAAATGTAAACTCAGCCGTCGAGAACGAACTGACCTCTTTTTAAAGAGCCCAGTTCGTAGCTTAGATTCCAAGTGTAAGCTGGACAAGCCACCTGGACAACATGGTGAACGCCGTACTCGACTTTCTGACTATGGGATTCAGCTGCGTGAAAAACAAAAGCTTCGCCGCATGTATGGAATCCTGGAGCGGCAATTCAGGAACTATTTCAAGCGTGCGGCCCAACAGAAGGGATCAACGGGCGAGAACCTTTTGAAGATACTCGAAGGGCGACTTGATAATGTTATTTATCGAATGGGATTCGCAGTGACTCGTGCCGAGGCACGCCAATTGGTTTCACATAAAAGCATTATGGTTAATGGGATCGTTGTTAATATCCCCTCTTATCAGGTTTCGCCATCGGATGTGATAGCTCTGCGCGAGAAATCAAAAAAGCAGACTCGGATTCAGGAGGCATTGAATCTGGCTTCTCAATTAACATTCCCTTCTTGGGTTGAGGTAGATCAGACAAAGATGGAGGGTATTTTCAAGAGCCTACCAGAACGATCCGATCTCTCGGCTGATATTAATGAATCTCTGGTTGTTGAGCTTTACTCCAAGTAATCGTCAATAACATCAAGAAACGTGTAAAGAGGTTTGCAATGAAGGTAAATGAATTATTAACCCCTCGTCACATTACTGTGCAGGCTTTTGATACAAATCGGGCAAAGATTGTATTGGAGCCACTGGAAAGAGGATTTGGCCATACATTGGGGAATGCTATTCGCAGGATACTTCTTTCCTCCATACCCGGCGCAGCCATTATCGAAGCTCAGATTGATGGTGTGGAGCATGAATATACAACCATCGAAGGTGTTCAGGAGGACGTGGTTGAGATTCTCTTAAATCTCAAGGATGTTGCAATCAAGTTGATGGGTGCTGATCAGGTGACCGTTACCTTGAAGAAATCAGGTCCAGGTGTCATTGCTGCCGGAGATATACGAGCTGGCCATGATATGGAGATTATTAATCCTGATCATGTCATCGCCCACTTGACCCAAGGAAGTGACATCAATATGGTGCTCACTGTTGCTACAGGGCGTGGATATCAACCTGCGAGCTTACGTCGGAATAGCGAATCGGTCAGTAATGTCATTGGTCGGCTTCTTCTGGATGCCAGTTTCAGCCCCATTCATCGTGTCGCTTATTCAGTAGAGCAGGCCCGGGTTGAAAAGAGAACCGACCTTGACCGCTTGATCATCGATTTAGAAACCAATGGAACTGTCGATCCGGAAGAGGTGATTCGGCAGGCAGCGACGATTCTACGCTCTCAATTGGATGTCTTTGTGGATCTTCATGGTGATATGAATGCTTCAACCCAAACAAGCAAGGCGGAGCTTGATCCCATTCTGCTACGCCCAGTCGATGAACTGGAGCTCACTGTGAGATCGGCAAACTGTCTGAAAGCAGAGAATATCTACTATATTGGGGACCTGATACAAAATACGGAAACTGAACTTCTAAAGACCCCGAATCTTGGCAAGAAGTCTTTAACTGAGATCAAGGATATACTTGCTCAACATGGCCTATCTTTGGGTATGAAACTAGAAGGCTGGCCACCAGTGGAACTGAACGAACAAAAGGCAAGCGCCTGATTAATTGGGGAATAAGAAATGCGTCATCGCAATATTGGAAGACAACTCAGCCGCAATTCCTCGCATCGCAAGGCGACTTTGCAGAGCCTATCAGTTGCTTTGTTCAAAAATGAGATTATTAAAACCACGCTTCCAAAGGCCAAGGAATTGCGCCGGGTTGCGGAGCCCTTGATTACTTTGGCT
Organism: uncultured Ectothiorhodospiraceae bacterium; assembly: GCA_964620825.1. Lineage (GTDB taxonomy): Bacteria > Pseudomonadota > Gammaproteobacteria > DSM-5130 > Acidihalobacteraceae > Acidihalobacter_A. The sequence continues at coordinate 6,177 of CAZUKD010000023.1, read as the reverse complement.
AAAGAGGATGGAGTACATCACCGGCGCATTGCCTTTAATCGTCTACGTGACAAGGTGGTTGTCGGTAAGCTTTTTTCAGAATTGGGCCCAAGATTCAAGCAACGTCCCGGTGGTTATCTACGGATTATCAAATGTGGTTTTAGAAGTGGGGATAATGCGCTAATGGCCTATGTAGAATTGGTCGACAGGCCAGAAGCAACTCAAGACTAATTCAAAAAAGCCGGTTTATCCGGCTTTTTTAGTGCCTTATTTTGCTATGACTATTTTTATCGTGACTGATTTTGGCCTTCAGGGGCCATATATTGGCCAGATACAAGCTCGCCTCCTTCTGGAGGCGCCAGCAGTTCAATCAATCAACCTCATTTCTGATGCGCCTCGCTTTGATCCCAGGCATGCCGCTTATTTATTGGCAGCCTATAGCCATATCGGTCAAATTGCTGATGTTTTCCTCTGTGTCGTTGATCCGGGTGTGGGTAGTGAACGAGCAGGATTGGTTCTCAAGGCTGACGGGAGGTTTTATGTGGGGCCCGATAATGGTTTACTGGAGGTTGTGGCGAGTCATGCAACTGATAGCCAATGGTGGCAACTTAATCCTCCTGTAGAAGCGATCTCTAATACATTTCATGGGAGAGATTGGTTTTCTCCCGTCGCTGCCAGAGTCGCGGTCACAGGTGAAATATCAGGTGTTTCAATCAGTCAACCACCTTCCGGTTTAAAAGGTTGGCCAGATGATCTGGCTGAAGTTATTTATGTCGATAATTTTGGAAATATTATGAGTGGAGTCCGGGCTGCTGTAATTGAATCAGAAGTCGTGATTAATGTAGCGGGGGTCGATATAGGCCACGCGAGCACTTTTTCAGCTGTCCCGGAGGAGCAGTTATTTTGGTATAGCAACGCCGATGGTTTACTTGAGATTGCAGCCAACCGGGCACGCGCTGATCAGCTTCTGAGTATGCGAGTAGGTGATTCCATTACTATAGAGCTTCACTAAAGCAGCCGGGCCAAAAATTGCCCGGTGTATGAATCACTAATTTTTACGATCTCCTCTGGTTTGCCGGTGGCAATGATGAGTCCGCCTTTCTCTCCACCTTCAGGGCCAATATCGATGATCCAATCTGCGGTTTTGATGACATCCAGATTATGTTCGATAACCACCACGGTATTCCCTTGATCTCGCAGTCTATGCAGAACGGAAAGTAACTGATTGACATCATGAAAATGTAGGCCAGTCGTTGGCTCGTCGAGACTATACAGTGTTTTTCCAGTCGCTCTGCGCGATAGTTCCTTTGCTAATTTGATCCGCTGGGCTTCGCCGCCAGACAGCGTGGTAGCACTTTGTCCCAGCGTGATATAAGACAACCCCACATCCATCAGTGTCTGGAGTTTGCGCTGCACGGCTGGAACGGGAGCGAAAAAAACTAGCGCTTCTTCGACAGTCATCTTCAGCACTTCATGGATATTTTCCCCCTTGTACAGAACGCCGAGTGTTTCCCGGTTATACCGCTTTCCGTGACAGACATCACAAGAGACATAGATATCGGCTAGAAAAATCATCTCAACCTTGATGAGACCCTCCCCCTGGCAGGCTTCACACCGCCCCCCTTTGACGTTAAAACTGAATCGCCCCGGAGAATACCCCCTCGATCTGGCTTCCGGCGTAGCCGCAAATAATTCTCGAATCGGTGTAAAAACACCGGTGTAGGTCGCGGGGTTGGAGCGTGGAGTTCTCCCAATCGGGCTTTGATCAATTGAAATAACTTTATCCAGATGCTCCGCACCTTCGAGGGTATCAAAAGGGGCGGGCTCTTCTTTTGCGGCAAAGAAATACCGGGATAACTGTTTTAGTAGCGTGTCATTGATCAACGTAGATTTACCGGAACCGGAGACTCCGGTGATGCAGATAAATAGTCCCAAAGGCAACTTTAAGTCAACGTTTTTCAGGTTGTTGCCGCGTGCACCATATAAATTAAGCCAAGCCGAAGGGTTGGGTTGGCGTCTGATCTGCGGGAGTTCAATTCGCTTGCGCCCGGATAAATACTGTCCTGTCGGCGACTCGGGATGCCGAGCAATCTCATCAGGAGTTCCCTGGGCAATAACCCGCCCCCCGTGAACGCCCGCTCCAGGGCCAATATCTACGATAAGATCGGCAGCCCGTATGGCTTCCTCGTCGTGTTCCACGACGATCACGCTATTGCCCAGATCGCGTAGGTGGACAAGGGTGTCGATCAGACGCTGGTTGTCACGCTGATGCAGGCCGATAGAGGGTTCATCCAGCACATACATCACCCCGACCAGACCCGCCCCGATCTGGCTGGCCAGCCGGATACGCTGGGCTTCTCCACCGGACAGCGTATCGGCGTTGCGGGCCAGATTGAGGTAATCGAGGCCGACATCGACTAGAAATTTGAGCCGGGTTGTGATTTCGCGCACGATGTGGCTGGCGATCTGGGCGCGCTGGCCTTCACTCGGCAGATGATAGAAAAAATCCAGTGCCTGCTCAATTGGCATCCGGGTAATTTCGGGCAAGGATTTTTCTGCAATGAAAACATGGCGAGCCGCCCGATTCAGGCGATCGCCTTGGCAATCGGGGCAGGAGCGCATTGCCTGGAAGCGGGCAAGCTCTTCACGGACGGCGCCGGAATCCGTCTCCTGATATCGGCGTTGCATATTCGGCAGGATGCCTTCAAAAGAGCGTGGCCGAGAATGGCCCGGTAGCTTGATACGTTCACGGCCACTACCGTAAAGAATAGGATGACGAATCCTGTCCGGCAGCTCCTGCCATGGGGTCTCTGGATCAAAGCTGTAATGAGCTGCGAGACTCTCGATGAGGCGGAAATAATGTGTATTATGCCGATCCCAACCACGGATCGCTCCCCCGGCCAGGCTGACTTCGGGATGAACGACAATCCGATCCGGGTCGAAAAAAGTTTGTATGCCCAGGCCATCGCAGGTGGGGCAGGCACCGGCGGGATTATTAAATGAGAACAGCCGCGGTTCGAGTTCTGCCAGCGCATAGCCACAAAGTGGACAGGCAAAACGTGCCGACATCAACAGGTCTGCCGCATCAGTGGAATCCATGCGGCTGATTATCGCAATGCCATCGGCCAGAGCCAGGGCGGTTTCGAAGGACTCGGTGAGGCGCAAGGTTATATCGGGGCGAACTTTGAGGCGGTCGATGACCACCTCGATGGCATGCTTGCGTTTGGAGTCGATGAGCGGGGTCTGATCGAGTTCATAAATCGAGCCATCAATGCGCGCACGCAAGTAACCCTGCTGGCGCAGTTTGTCCAGCAAGACTTCATGGCTACCCTTACGACCACGGATGACCGGCGCCAGCAGCATGACACGCGTGCCTTCAGGAAAAGCCAGCACCCGGTCTACCATTTGGCTGATTGTGCTGGCCTGCAAGGGAGTAAAGTGGTCTGGACAATAGGGGATACCCGCACGAGCGAAAAGTAGACGCAGGTAATCGTAAATTTCAGTGATAGTGCCCACCGTCGAGCGCGGGTTGTGCGAGGTTGACTTCTGTTCGATGGCAATGGCTGGGGATAGCCCTTCGATATAATCGACATCCGGTTTTTCCATCACCGACAGGAACTGGCGGGCGTAGGCGGATAGAGACTCCACATAGCGGCGCTGGCCCTCGGCGAATAGGGTATCGAAGGCGAGGGATGATTTACCCGACCCGGACAGGCCGGTAATCACGATCAGCTGGTTGCGTGGTAGATCGAGATCGATATTCTTGAGATTGTGGGTGCGCGCACCGCGGATACGGATCCAGTCCATAAAATAAAAACTCGTTTAGGTAATGCTGTATTTTAACCTACCGCTGGCTTCTGAATCCTTAAAATTGAGATAATGGGATTTTTTCATGATTGCAGTGGTCGAACAGGATTTATTTTAGTTGTTTTCCGGGCATACCGTTCGGAGTGCATAGACGAGCTATTCATCAAGGGAGCAAAGAATTAATGTCTAAAAAAGCATCTGGATTCGATGAGCATATGACGCCACAAGAGAAACGCACAGCCTACTCCCTGGCTGGTATCTATATGGTCCGCATGCTCGGGTTGTTCATGATTCTGCCGGTTTTTACGCTTTATGGTGCTGAACTGGCCGGACATACCCCATTTTTGATTGGCCTGGCCATAGGGATTTATGGCTTGACGCAGGCTATTCTACAAATCCCGTTTGGGATGTTATCGGATCGCATCGGGCGCAAGCCAGTCATCTACGGTGGATTGCTGATTTTTGTGGCCGGCAGTGTGATCGCGGCCTTGTCACACTCGATTGATGGTGTAATCATCGGACGGGCATTGCAAGGCGCTGGCGCCATCTCCTCCACGATCATGGCCTTGGCCGCTGACTTGGTGCGTGATGAGCATCGTTCAAAAATCATGGCAACTATTGGCCTGAGTATTGGCGTGGCATTCAGTATCGGTATCGTCGCTGGCCCGTTACTCAATGCCCAGATTGGCGTTGAAGGTATTTTCTGGGTCACCGCACTCATGGGGTTGATCGCTATCGTGATTGCTGCCGTGGTCGTTCCTCAGCCAAAGAACAGTCGTCTGCATCGGGACACTGAAGTCGTGGCCGGTAGTTTTAGTGAAGTCCTGCGTAATGGTGAGCTATTACGCCTCGATTTCGGTATTTTCACGATGCAATTTATATTGACCGCCAATTTTGTTATTCTGCCTATTGTCCTGAAAAATATGATTCACATCCATCCCTCGGAGCAATGGGCTATTTATCTGCCGGTGATGGCGATCTCCTTCATCGTTATGTTACCTTTCGTGATCATTGCCGAGAAACGCCACAAGATGAAGCCGGTATTCGTTTCTTCAGTGGGTGTTCTGGTTCTGTGTGAAGTGCTTTATCTATTCAGTGATCATTCGCTGGCGGAAATGATCGCGGTTTTATTTATTTTCTTTACCGCGTTCAATATTCTCGAAGCCACGTTACCTTCACTGGTAGCCAAGTTTTCGCCGCCTACACGCAAAGGTACGGCTATGGGTGTTTACTCCACTTCCCAATTTATGGGGATATTCGCCGGTGGTGCGATCGGTGGTGCAGCCTATGCGCAATGGGGTGTTGATGGAGTTTATTTAATCAGTGCCGCAGTTGTGGCGCTCTGGCTGCTGTTTGCTAGCAGCATGCGTAATCCACGCTATCTGACAACCTACGTTTTGCATCTGGAGAGATTAAACCTGGAAGAGGTCTCCCGGATCGAAACTGAGCTTGCCGGGATACCCGGAGTTGCCACAGCAGAAGTGGTACTTGATGAGGGTGTAGCCTATCTGCGTGTTGATCGTACCGCGCTCGATGAAGATCGGCTCAAGAAATTTACCCTGCAAACCGCATGATGAATGCGTAAAATAATCCAGAGGTATTGGAAAGATACGTCATTTGACCGGCTCATTCGTTTTCAATGCTCCATGGAAGATTGGGGCAACCAGCTAAAGGAGAAAAGTCATGGCCAGCAGAGGGGTGAATAAGGTGATCCTGATCGGGAACCTGGGTGCCGATCCGGAAGTTCGCTATATGCCGAGTGGGGGAGCGATTACCAATATCCGCATGGCCACTTCGGAGTCCTGGAAAGATCGCAGTAGCGGTGAAACTCAGGAACGCACCGAATGGCATCGCATTGTTTTTTTCAATAAATTAGCAGAAATCGCCGCAGAATATCTCCGGAAGGGTTCGCAGGTATATATCGAGGGTAGTATCCGCACGCGTAAATGGCAGGGCCAGGATGGCCAGGATCGGTACACTACCGAAATTGTCGTATCGGAAATGCAGATGCTGGGTGGGCGTCAGCAGGGTGGCAGCGCGAACTTCGAGGCACCTCCGGCGCAGAAGCAGCACAATCCCTCACCATCACCTGCTCCCGAATCGCCGCAGCCCGGTGGATCGGGTGTGGATTTTGATGATGATATTCCGTTTTGACGGACACCTATGGTTATAATGTAAAACATATTACCCAAGCCCCTACTCACAGGGGCTTGGTATTTTTTACAGTACAGTTAATCCTGATTTGATATCGGATCAGAATCTAAAATGGCCCTGAAGAAATCCCAACTTTATAGCTCCCTCTGGCAGTCCTGCGACGAACTGCGCGGTGGCATGGACGTCGCGCGCAGCTACTCACGCCCGCGCGTGAGCAACGACAACCCGTACAGCGAA
>CAZUKD010000022.1:0-20127 GCA_964620825.1 uncultured Ectothiorhodospiraceae bacterium | reverse complement strand
CGCAGCCACCCGGAATTGTTTGTCAAAAGAATACGTAAACTTACGGAACCCGACATGCGACCTGCTCGGGCAGTTTGAAGCGTTCGATGAAGATTTCACGGGCATCGTCACTGAAACCATTGATCAGGTTATTCAGGTTCGCGGCGATGTTGTCGGGATCGTCCAGCAGCTTTTCGAAGGTAAAAGGGCTGGTGTTGTGGAAGTTCTGCCCGGCGGCCATGTTCAGCAGGGTTTCGCGCATCTCAAAATCCACACTTTTGGGCAGCGTGTTGAGTTGTTCCAGCACCTTGTCTTTGCTCGGCTCCAGCACACAGTCCAGACGGCGCAGCACGGTAAAGGGCAGCACCACTTTGCCGTATTCCGATTGCTTGTAATCACCGCGCAGGATTTCTGCAATAGACCAGATAAAATTGACATATCCACCGAAGTTGGTCATTTTTTGCTCATTTTGAATTCTGAGAAATATGGAAGGAATAGGGGCGGAATGGGTCGCGGAAGACGCTGGTACCGCAGCGCGGCTGAACCTATTAGGGGCTCACTGGACGATGGGGTGTAAGATGGCCCTATCAAACTATAATGACACACACCATAGCAGGATAACTATCGGGGTAACCAGGATATTAAAAAACACTTTTATCAATGGCCCATTCCGCCGAAGTATTGTGAGCATGGGATGGATTGGAGGGCGCGGCACCCTCCCTTCACTATTGGCATATCATGTCGCGATTGAGTAGAAAACTCACTTAGCGGGCTGTTTAGATTCCCGAGGCCACTTCTGTAGATCAACATGACTCATCATGCTCATTACCGCATCGGTGCAATATCGAATATCACGGGTATGTCGCGAGATACCCTGAGATATTATGAGAAAATAGGGTTGTTGAACAAGATAAAAAGATCATCATCGGGTTTGCGTTACTATGACGATGACAATTTATCCCGGCTTCGGTTCATCAAGAATGCTCAGCTCATGAATTTTAGCCTGTCAGAGATTGCTGAATTACTAATATTTCGGGAGAATCCACGTGCAGCAAAACCCGAGATTCGCGAAATCACGAAGCAGAAAATAGACCTACTAAGAAAAAAGATAGAATCAATTAAACAGTTGCATGATGAGCTTCTGCTTTTATTTAATCTGTGTACAGACAGCGCGAGTGAACACTGTCCGATTATTAGCGGTCTGGAGGATATAGCTTCGCCAAATATTTCCGGTATCAATTCAGCCAATCTTTAGCTTCTTTTGCAGCATTGCAGGGTGAATATAAAAGCAGTCTACTAATGGGTGCCCGCGCTCGCGGCGCTTCTTACGGCATGTGCTGTCCACACTTTCCTGCACATGAGTATGCACCCACAAGGCGTCCCTTACATCCAGGATTAACCTCGTTATAAGAACCATTGATAAAACGACTTGCATCTGGAGCTAACTCCAGGGTTATAAGAAGCTATGGACCGATGAGGCGGAAGGGAAGGGCGGGTCGTTGTTTGATTATACAAAGGGGCTTAACCGCAACAACCACGCTCGCTCTTGCCTTCATCGCGGGGAGATCCCCGAGGATGTCTCCAATCCGTGCTCCCGGGACTTGCGAGGTGTTGAATGAGAGTGAGCGGACGTTACGGATTACTGATATTACCTCTTGTGAGCCTTTATAGCCTTATTGCATTTGGAGCAATACCCACAAGTGCACAGTCATATGCCGGCAACGTGCATGCCGGAATTATCATGCTATCTTTCCCCCGCGCTCTAAAGTTAGCCGGAGAGATCAGCCCCGCGTATCGTGCCAAGCTGATGGCCAAGCAAGCAGCTACCTACGCTCTACAGGCAGCTCACCGTCAGCGATTTCCTGTGATCCGTTTACTGGGCGGTTATTACGATTCGCCATTCCAGGCCCGTCAACTGATTCCTGGCGCCCGGCTCGCCGAGGTGCCGCCTCAAGAGCGCTTCAATCAACGTATCGGGACGCTGGGATTGGGGTTCAGCCTGCCACTTTACGAGGGGGGCCGAATCAGCGCACGAACCTATGCTGCCACCGATCGGCTTCGGGCCGCCGATTACGTCGTCAGGAATACATTGGAGAATCTGCAGTTAAGCATCTCTCGCGTTTTTTACATACTACTGGTTTTACATCAGGCGCGGCGGGCTGAAAGACTGGGTGTACGTTATTTGCGATCCGCAATGACCCAGACTGAACAATATGTTCATGCCGGAACCCAGCCGGAGCTGGATCTCGACCGAATCAAGGCGCGGTTAGCACGAGAACAAACCATATTAAGCCGGATTAAAGATGAAATTCTCGTCAAGCGCGCGCAACTAGGACGCCTGATCGGATTGCCCACAGCGGATCAGATCCGGGTTCGAGTGCAAGGACAACTGGATTATCATCGTTTGCGACTCCGCCCGTTTAATGCCTACCTGACGCAGGCGCTGGCAACGCGGCCTGATTATCTCGCACTTAAATCTAAGCTTGAGGCCAAACAGCAGGATATAAAAATCGCCGCTTCTGCCGGTCGCCCCCAGGTTAGCTTGCAGGCTGATTATCTCCAATACAAAGGCTTTAGCCACCCGCAGGCCGGAGCACAACCCGGTGGATCAATTCGCCTGAATTTTTCCTGGGTATTTTTTACCGGCGGCCAAATTCAGGCGCAAACCCATCGGGTGCGGGCAAAGTACTACCAAACACAACAACAACTAACCGCGTTGCGTAAGCGGGTCGGCTATCAGTTACATGCAGCCATCGCGCGGATTCAAACCTCGGCTGCGGCGGTACAGTCAACCACCGCGGAAGTACATTCTGCCTATCGAGCACTGCAGGATGAAGCGCTGCGATTCAAAGTCGGTGAGGGTACTGTGACCGATCTGCTGGATACCGAAGCCGATGCTATCAATGCAACGCTAAGGCACGCACGGAGCCTGGCTGATTATCGTCTCGGTTGGCTCTCGCTCAGAGTGCATATTGGCCACAATTTACTGGTGCAGCCGCACAGTCGAAGCCTTCCGGGAGGAAATGATTAATGGGTGCCTTGTCATTAAGTTGGATATGGTTTGTCATTGGCGCCAGTCTATTGATTTTGTTCATAACGGCAATTTATGCCGGCCGCCGGCAACGAATCCCACGCGTGTTGCTTGTTCCGGCCACCTGGTATGCCGATCATCGTTGGGCACGGCGGCTAACGGTCAATATACTTGGCGTTCTCCTGGTCTTCTGGGGGGCCAATACTTTCATCGTCTGGCTTGAGCCAGTGCTGACCCCGAGCATGCTGTATCGCTCTCCGATAGCCGGTAGACAAGGGGTTGATCTGGCTATGGCCAAACGAATGAATCTGCGCAAATTCGTGACCTATCCGGGAACGGTACACCCTTACATTGATAATACGCTTTACGCCCGGGTGAATGGGTACGTTCACCAACTCACGGTCAATCAGGGAGACTACGTCAAGAAGGGGCAAATCATTGCGGTAATCGGCACCTCGATCTTAAAGCCGGAGCTCCAGGCGGCCGAAGCCAATGTGGCCTACTGGAAACCCCAGCTTGGGCGGGATCGCATGCTGCATCGAGCCGGGGCAATCAGTGCCCAACACTATGACCGCACTCTGCGGCAGTATCGCCTCGCCGTGGCTAAAAAGAACCTGATTCAGACCCGGATCAACTACGCCACCATACGTTCTCCAATCAATGGCCGGGTAGCTACAAGGCACATCTATCCGGGTGACTATGTCAAGCGGGGAGCCCCCTTGATCAGAGTCGTTCATATTGGCCGCTTACGTATCGATTTTCAGGTTGCAGAACAAGACTTGAATTGGATCCATGCAGGTACCCTCGTTGAGATGCGGTTTCCCCTGGCGAGCGATATCTTCATTAAAACTGTATTTGCAAAAAATCTGACAAGACATCCACCGAATGAATTGGGCCCCTGGATACCGGTGCGGGTGACAAAAATCTTTCCCGTAGAGAATCTCCAGGCTCGAACGGGCATTGTCGAGGTGCAATTGCCCAACCCTGATGAGGCTATCAAGGCCAATGCATACGTTATAGGAAAAATTCTGGTACGCCAGATTAAAAATGCTGTCGTGATCCCGGCCCGGGCACTGGTCGAGTTGCCAGGACCCGGGCCGGTCGTCTTTACGGGGCCTGCTTTCTCCAATCAAGGGCTGGTAGAGATGCACAAGGTCTCGATAGGTATAGAGACTGGTGGTTGGGTTCAGGTTCTAAAAGGTATCAAGGCGCGCCAATTTGTGGTTACGCGCGGTAATCGACAGATAGTCAATGGGCAAAACGTGATGGTATTGCAGCGCTCCGAAGAATCTCCGGAGGGGGGACCTCAATGAGCCAGGATGGCGAAAGGAACACCCGAAAGCGCTGGAGCCTACCGCGTTTTTCAGTGGACCACCCCCACTTCACCTTGATTTTGGCTTTGCTGCTATTAGTGGGTGGAATTGCCGCGTATTTCAGTATGCCTCAGCGAATGGTTCCCAAGGTTTCCCATCCTAATATCGGTGTGGTGACGCGGTTCCCCGGTATGTCAGCAATTGACATGCAGCGCTACATTACCGCCCCGCTGGAAAAACAAATCCAGCTCGTGGGTGGAATTCGTTACCTACTGGGCACCTCTCAAGCCGGATATTCGAAAATCGTTGTTTATTTCAATTATAAGGTTGACCTCCACAAAAAGTGGGAACGCATGCAAGCGCTGCTGGGCACAATTTCCAATCAACTCCCCAAGGCCGGTCCCAACACGACCAAGCCACGTCTGGTACGCGTCAATCGCCAAAATGGACCGGTCATCCAATATGCCGTCACCCGCAAGGGAATGAACCCCACCGCATTAAAGGAGTTACTTGATAATCCCATCATCCGGCAATTTCAATTGCTTCCCGGTGTCCTATCGGCCTATACCTTTGGCGGGCAAACCCGTCAGATCCAGGTTATTGTGGAGCGCAATCAACTAGCCGCCCATCATCTCTCGATCCTGGATCTGCGTAAGGCCATAGACAATGCGGATTTCAACCATGGGGGCGGGGCATTGAGTGCTGATGAAACCCGCATAGCAGTAGAGATTCCCGATGAGTATCGGGCCGATGACATCGTCCGTGGCCTGGAGAGCCTCCCGGTGGGGAGCTATCAGGGAAAATTAGTGTATCTCCGTGATGTGGCTCAAATAAAGGATACGCATGCCCAGCTCTACGGCAATTATTATTTCAATGGCAAGCCGGCGATATGGCTTGGCGTTCAGGGCGAGGTCGATGCCAGTCAGATCACTGTAGCGCATGAGGCCCAAAAGCTGGTGCAGAAGATCGAAAATAATTATCCCAATATGAAATTTCATGTCGTATTTAATCGTAATTTCTGGATCCAGTTCAATAATGCCTCAGCCGAGCATGCATTACTCATTGCCGTCTTGCTTGCCAGTATCGTGATGCTTCTATTTCTTGGAGAGATCAGCGGAACGCTCATTGCAGCGGCTGTTTTACCCTCGGCGGTTGCCAGCGGGTTTATCTTGTTGAAAGCGCTTGGCCTCGAAATCAGTTTTGCGGTCACTATCGGTTTAATCTTCGTGGTCGGGAAGTTACTCGATGATTCTATCGTCGTCGTGGAGGTCATTCGAAGACGAATTGACCGTGGCGAAGACCCCAGGACCGCCGCTATCAATGGTACGGAGCAAGTGCAGAAGGCCATGCTTGCCGCGAGTATTACCTTCGTGGTGTTGCTGTATCCAAGCACTCTTCTGACCGGCCCGATGGGTACGGGTTTCTATCGCATGACGCTTCCACTTATTGCGTCAGTGCTGGCCTCGTGGCTTCTGGCCATGACCCTGACGCCTCTGATGGCGTCAAAGTTGCTGCGTAGACCGCAGGGCACGATGAGCGATTCGGCACGTTCGCCAACCGTGGAAGAAACGTTGGCACTCACGGAAACCCGCCCACAGGGACTTGTGGGTAGGCTGCTGTATTCCCTCTTTCTAAAGCACTGGCATCGATTCGAACTGTGGTTCATGCGAGCTGTGGGTTGGTCCATCGAGCACAAATGGATCATGCTGGCGGCCATGTCCGCCTCGATATGGATCTCTTTTTCCCTCTTCAATCGCCTCGGCGTGGAGCAGATGCCGCCCACGGATACTTCATTTATTTTGGGCTATGCACGAGCAACCCCGGGCACAAGCGCCATACGTATGGCGCAGATCGTGAAACAGATCGAACGCATCGCCCTGCACACAAAAAATGTGATCAACATCTCCGCGCTAACCGGAGAGTCACCCGTCTGGAGTGCTTATTTCACGGGCTATGGCGTCAACACGGTCAATGAGGCCCGTTTCTTGGTTAACCTGACCATTGCCAAGGAACAGCGTAAAGAAACGATCTGGGAGATTGAGCAAAAGATCTACAAAAAGGCTAAGGCAAAGATCCCGGATCTTGAGGTGCTGTTTTTAAAGCCGATCAACCCCACGCCGGTTTCCGCAGCGCGCGCACCGGTGCAGGCACTGGTCGTAGGGCCCAACCTCAATGAGGTCTACAAGATGGCGAAACAGGTCTTGCACATCGCAATAACTGAAGCGCATGGCATTCACGAACCCTATCTGGATACGGTAAATGGCGTGCCCCAACTAAGCGTCCAGGTTGATAAACAACGGGCCCGGCAGTTGGGTTTGAGCGTAGCCGATGTCGTCAGCCAAATTTATTACGCCATTAATGGCGGCAAGACTCGGGTGTTTTTTAATCCCTATCGGGGCTGGCTCCATAGTCGAATACTGATCCAATACCAAAGAAGACAAAGGTCAAGCCCGTCAAATTTGCAAGATCTCATGATCACCAGTCCCTCCGGGCAAGAAGTACCGCTGAAAAACCTCGCCACCATTCGCCGAACCACGACTTATCAACGCATTTATACCTATAACGGCGAATATGCGGCCAGCATACTCGCCTGGTATAAAGGCATTGGCCTCAAGGCGGCCACCCAAAGTCTTATCATGCCGGCGAAAATGCAGCTAAATTTCCCCAAGGGCTATGCAGTAAACCCGATGGGACTGATGGGAACCATGATCCACGCTTTCAATCAACTTCTTTTCGGCAACAAAATCGGCCTACTCGCCGTCTTCATCCTGTTGGTCGTCATGTTCCGTTCATTGGGTAAAGCTGCGGTATTGATGCTGGCTATCCCACTGGAAGGATTGGGGTCCATGGCGGCGCTATGGCTGGCGCACATGGATTGGTCGCCGCCGGTACTTTGGGGAATGATTATTCTCGCCGGTATAGTCCTATCCAATTCTATTTTGATTATCGACCTGATCGAGCAATTCCGGCAGATGGGAGCCCCTCGGGATCGTGCCATCATGGTCGCCAGCGCTCAAAGATTACGCCCTGTTGTCATGACCGCCATGGCGGCGGGCGCCGCCATGCTACCGCTGGCCCTCTTCCCGCCACCCGGGACAACACCCTTTCGAGCCGCTGCCCTGGCCATCTCGGGCGGCTTGTTTACTTCGACTGTCATGACATTACTTGTTATCCCGGCGGCCTACGCATTCGAGGAGGATTTCACGAGTTTTCTGATCCGTTTTTATCATGACAAGCAGTGGCGCCCGGCAGCGTTTCTCGCTATGTTTCGCCGGATCGAAAAGAAAGATGAACGCAATGGTTAGGTACAAAATGCTGCTGCTATCAGAACCACTTCGGGGCTCGACGATCTCCCCGACCATGATCGTCATTACTTACATTAATGGAGATACTCGAAGATGAATAGTCTATCGTTGAAAAGTCTTGGGATCCAAAAAGTGATGTTGATTCTGATTATGGGCGCGAGTCTTCTCGCCGCCTCTTTAAACGCTTATGCAACAACTTCCGGCGTTACTAAAATAACATCAAAATATAATTTCTCTCAGACTATATCCCGACTCGAAAGGGGGTTGTCGGAGCACAACCTCGTTATTTTGAAAACTCTGAATCAATATAAAATGCTGGCCATGATTGGGGTTCGCATACCACAATCGGAGACTATATTAGTTATCAATCCAAAGGTTGGTGCCCAGATTTATGCAGCTAACCCGGCAGCGTTAATTGCTATCCCATTTCGTATTTTAGTACAACAGCGTGGGAATCATGTGGTGGTTTACTACCAAAAAGCAACGGCGCTGTTTCGTCCCTATGCAGGGCTTGAGTCTCTCGGTCGTCAGGTCACCTCGTTAATAGGTGGGATCGTCAAGCATGCCGTGCAGTAGTAGTCATTGTGCTCTCGGGCATCAATAAGTCACCCGAGGGCAAATTCCAGTGTAGGAGACCACTATGAACCAACCTGCTTCCAGGCCGGGAGAAAAAAGCGCAGAACGAATCGATAAGCTGCAGCTCAAGATTGGCGGGATGCAGTGTTCCTTCTGTGTGAGCTCCATCAACAAGGCTCTCATGCAAATGGACGGAGTGAAAGACGCCAGTGTCAGCCTGGCCCATGAGGAGGTATTGATTCAGTACGATCCGGGCAGAGTCGCGCCTACCCGGCTTCGTGACACCTTGCGCAGTTTGGGTTACACGGTGCGGGACCCGCGCAAGGTGCGCAGCTTCGAAGAAGAAGAGGCCGAGTTACGCTTCTACCGCAACCAGCTCCTGGTTGCAGGCGGTGTCATGCTGGTTTCCCTTGGCTTCATGACGGCCATGTGGCTGGGGGTCCGGCAGCCGTGGTTCAAGTGGGTAATGTTGACCTTAAGCCCGGGCATGGTTTTCGGTGTCGGGCGGCCCATCCTGAAGATGGCCTGGGCCTCACTTAAACGTGGTATCTTAAACCAGCACGTACTTATGGAGTTTGGCGCTTTCGGCGGCCTGATCGGCGGTGCCGTGGGTTTCTTCGTTCAGCCCTGGCCCATGGCCGACTTCATGGAAGCGGCCGTCTTCATTACCGCCTACCATATCCTCTCCGGCTATGTATCGCTGCGGGTCCGCACGCGCAGCTCCCAGGCCATCCGCAAGCTGATGGACTTGCAGCCAGCGACGGCGCGGGTAATCCGCGCCGGACAGGAACGAGAGATCCCGGTGGAGCAGGTGCGTGTCGGTGAGCGGGTTCGCATCCGACCCGGTGAGGGCATCCCGGTGGATGGCGAGATCACCGAAGGGGTCTCGGCGGTGGATCAGAGTCTGGTCACCGGTGAGTCGATCCCGGTAGACAAGGTGGTGGGCGATACGGTTATCGGTGGTTCACTGAACCAGACCGGCACTTTGCTGGTGCGGACCACCAAGGTGGGCGAGGAAAGTTTCCTGCAACAGATAACCCGTTCTATCGAGGCAGCGCGCGCTTTGAAGCCTGGCATCATGCAGCTCGTTGACCAGGTCTTGAGATACTTTGTACCTGGCGTGTTGATCGCCGCTGGTGTTGCTTTCCTGGTCTGGACGCTCGGTGCTTGGCTGATAACGGGGACGCCCGATTTCAGCCGGGCGGTATTCGCCACGCTGGCGGTACTGGTGATGGGCTACCCTTGTGCTCTTGGCATGGCGGCGCCGTTAGCAATGATTCGTGGTGGCGGCATGGCGGCGCAAAAGGGTATCCTGATGCGCTCCGGTGAGGCATTCCAGGTTTTCAAGGATGTCAAAAAAGTGGTGCTGGATAAAACCGGGACCCTGACTTTGGGTAAGCCCACAGTGGCCGAGGTCGTGGCGACTGGCGGCGACTCACAAGACCGCATATTAGCTCTGGCTGCAGTGGTGGAGGCGGCTTCTGAGCATCCGCTGGCACAAGCGATCGTTGGATGCGCCAAGGCGCTGAAGTTGGAGCGCACTTCGGTGACGGATTTTCAGGCCATCGTCGGTCGTGGTGTTCGGGCTACGGTTAACGGGGTGGCTGTACGCATAGAAAGCCCACGCTTTCTCTCCAGTGAGAATTTGGATGTTGCGGCAATTCGTGACCCCATAGCGCGCCTGGAACAGCAAGGGTACACCGTCGTGGCGGTGAGTGCAGACGACCAGGTCATTGGGTTAGTCGCCGTCAGCGATACCCTGAAGGAAGACGCACGCGAGGCGATCGACCGTATGAAGGCGGCTGGACTGGAGCCGGTGATGATTACCGGCGACAACCGGCGCACAGCCCAGGCCGTCGCCGATCAGGTGGGCATCGAAATCGTTATGGCCGAGGTGCCGCCGGAAGAGAAGGCGCACCAGGTGCGTCAGCTTCAGCAACAGGGATTCCGGGTAGCAATGGTGGGCGATGGTATCAACGACGCACCGGCGCTCATGCAGGCGGATGTGGGCATCGCCATCGGCGCCGGTACCGATATCGCGATTGAATCGGCCGACATTGTGCTGATCGGCGATCGGCTGGGCGGTGTCGTCGATGCTTACTACATCGGCAAAAGTAGCTTCCGCAAGACGGTGCAGAATGTCACGCTGGCGTTTGCCTTCAATGGCGTTGGCGTGCCGTTAGCCATTGCCGGACTGGTGCATCCAGTGACGGCGATGGTTGCTATGGCCGCCAGTGTGACCACGGTATTACTTAACTCGTTCGCCGGGCGATTGTTCCCTGGCGCAAGGTAAAGCATGAAGCGGTGCAGGGGTGATCATCGTGAGCGCCCCGCTTATGCATGACACTCAGGCGTTGATTAGCTCGGGGAGTGTCTCCAGCGAGGTGATAATCGCGTCTGGTCGGTCTGGTAGACGTTCGATTGGTGTGTCGGCGCGGTTGCACCAGATGACCTTGAAGCCATAGGCCTTGGCCGAAAAGGCATCCCAGCCGTTTGAGGACACGAACAGCACGTTGGCGGGCAGTAGCGATAGTCGTTCGACCGCCATGGCGTAGACTTTCGGGGCGGGTTTGTAGCATCCCACGGACTCCACCGACAGTATGTGTTCGAATCGCCCATTCAAACCGGCTGCATACACGGCGTCGTCCAGCATTGCCGGCGAGCCGTTGGACAGAATACTGCTGGGGATACCCAGTGCACGCAGTTGATCGAGGGCCGACGTGACATCGGGATAGGCATCTAGCCGACGATAGGCCGCGAGTAGGGAATCACGATACTGCGCAGGGTCGAGATCGAAGTATTCGAGTGCGTAATCCAGCGCGTCCTGGGTGACTCGCCAGAAATCCTCGTGATGCCCGGTGAGTCCTCGTACCCAGGTATATTGAAGCTGACGATCTCGCCAACACTCGGAAAAGGCCCGCCAACGCGGGCCGATGCGCCTGGCCTTCGTAGCGGTGGCTGAGCGTACGTCGAAGAGCGTACCGTAGGCATCGAATAAACAGGCGCGGATGGGGGATATGATCGGGAATGGCATATCGCCTCCTGGGGCGGGCCGATCAGAACCGGCCCGCGATTGTGTGAACAGCGATGGTTCAGGCGAGTACGCGCAGGGCACCGAGGATAGTTGCCGGGGACATCCTCCGAGTGTAATCGACGTCCACATGCGCTGCACACACGATACCTTGTGCGTTGATCACATAGGTCGCCGGTACCGGCAGGTTAAAGCTCTCGTCGCCGTTGCGTGCGGGCAAATCGATACCCATGTCAGCATAGATCGGGCGTAGGATTTTGGGTAAGCTGAAGACCAGCCCGAATCGTTGCGCCACGACATTGCCGGTGTCCGTCAGGATGGGGAAGCCGATGCCCTCGGTCTTGATAAAGTCGCGGGTATAGTCCGGCATCTCTGGCGAAATGGCCAGCAAGCGTCCACCCGCCGCATGGATCTCGGATAGGGCAGCAATCAGTGCGCGAATCTCAAGGTTGCAGTAAGGACACCATGCACCACGATAAAAGGCTAATACTAGCGGTTTTCCAGCGCGTAACGCAGCCAACGATACACTGTTTCCATCAGCATCTGGTAGCTCGAAATCCGGTACTGGGTCACCGATGCCGAGGGCATGTCCAGGGATATCAAGCTGGGCCAGTTCGCGTTGGGCATCCGTCATCATAGCCATCTGGCTTGGCCCGAGGTGTTTAGCCGAATTCTCGCGCAGTGCCGTTAGCTCAGCGTCGAGGTCGAGGTGGTTCGGTTGATCTGTCTGGTGTTGCTGGGGCATGAGGTGTATTCCTTGGTTGATTATCAAACCTAAATAGGGGCCAAATTTAGCTAGGGCTTGGAACTAACCAGTGCTCAACCCTCTGATCTGCCAACGTCATGCGATAGGAACCCTGGCGGTAGATCAGGGCGCTACCCGTACCCAGGATGGAATCACGCTTGTTGTGTTGATGCGAAGACCTGAGTGACTCAATTAGGTTAGCTAATTAATATGATCCGCCGAGTCGGCGGCGGCGTCAATCCCTGACATAAGCGACAGGGTATCAGTTTGCCTGATGGTGGGGAATAACAGGGAAGCGAACATGGGGAGGGAGGATTTTGCGGTGTCGGCAAGATTTCATGGTGATCGTGAGGTTCAGGTTGGTGCGCGTCCGTTGGGTGGTGAATTCCCTGGCCGTAGGGTATAAGCCTGTCAGGTTTTAGTAGGGTGCACCCAGATCAATCAAGCCCCTTAGATCGACGGCCCTATACTGGCAGAGCCGATGACTTCCTGGAGGGGTATGACGCCACCGCCACCGCCTCCGGCCTGTGTCTGGGCCGGGTATTCTCTCGTCCCGTACCGCTCAAACCGCCCGATTGACTGGTGTAGCATCCACACGCGCTACCAGCGGCTGACTCAGTGCTATAAACTAGGGTATTGGAGTCTGTGGTGTGGACTTGTCCATCGCTACCACTAGCTTTCAGTATCTGCTTGCTGCCACAATTATCTCCGTTGATAAATCCGCAGACGTTTATATTGAGTGAAGTGCCCGCCCCGTAGTTGCTATTAATAAAGGACGGGGTATGGGTGAAAAGCGGGAGCGACCACGCGATAGGCGGGTGGCCACAGGCAGCGCGGCGAGTCGCTGAATGGAGTCCACAGTACATTTGAATGCCTGAAATAAATAGTTCAGGATTGGCTAGCTAATTTTTGATCGACATCAAGCGAAAGCCCTAAGGCTTTCATCACACTGACTGTGTTTAGCGTAATCATGATATCCAGGTTTGAAATTGTTGCGCAGGTATCTCATAGTAATAACCAACGATAATATAGGCATCGATCTAATCTGGATCGAGCATTGCTCCCGGGGGAATGACCGTGCCGGGGGGGAGGGGGCTTTAAGGTGAAAACTTTACGAATAGCGATGTACGTGGTGATGTCGGCACTCGTCATAACCGTCGTACTTTTCCTTTACTACAACTTGCCGCGCACCTATGTCGTGCAAATTATTGGGACTAGCGTCAAACGTAGCAACAACAATGATATACGGTTCATTACGGTGCTTACACGTGGCGGTAAGATGCAGATGTACAGGAATGAGGATACAGGGTGGGGGTGGCCACCTTATTTTAAGTTCAATAGCGCTAATCTCAGCGGCCAGGCGCGGGTATTTGCCAGCGAAGCCAAGAAGCCGTGGGTGCTCATAACCTACTATGGTTGGCGAGTAACCGTGCTGTCGCTCTTTCCAAACGTCATCGCGCTCAAGAAAGTCGACAAGAACTATAACCACCTGCCATTGTTCAATATTTTTTTCCTGCTTTCCCTGGCGGTGGCCATCTTCTTCGCCGCTCGCGGTGTACGAAGGATGCGGTCCTCTCTGCATGGTACCCGGGGTGACAGTTAACAGCGGTACCAATTGGCCCTCACACCGACGATTAGAACCTCAAAAGGAACGGAACAATAGACGTTCCATCCCCCGTAGTGCCATGAAGAAAAGCTCTCTAGAGGGGCGCTTGGAGAGAGCCACTATCGGTTGACGAACATAGCAGACGCCGATCTGCGCAATGCACGCGCAAAGGACGCCTGTCATCAGCCGGTCGTCAATCAACAACACTTCCCGAGGCGCCACGCTCCTGAAAGAAATAGCCCATTCGAGGCCATCTGGATACGGCTTTAGCCGGAAGCCTGTCAGCCATTGAACGCGCGCGAAGTGTTCTCGAAAGAACTCGATCCGGGCTGGTGATGGATTGTTGCTGAGGATGAATACGTTTGCCTCGCCGAACTGCCTAATACATCGGTTGAGCCAACCGAGCATGAGTGTGCTGGGCTGGTCGTCACCGTACGGCGCCAAGACTCCATCGAAATCGAGCACAATGATCTTTACTCCAGTTAATCGCAGCTGCTGGATCGAGATCTCCCATGGGGGCTTCGAAGTCGCTTCGCGCAAAATTCGCGAAAGGCTGGCCCGGAACCGGATGACCATCCGTACCGTATAGATGATGCGCGAAAGTAGAGATTTACCTGACTCCCCACTCACGGGTATTACCGTGCCACTCCGGACAAATGGCTTACCTTGGTATTATCCAACACGGCTCACCAACATGTCGTATACCACGAATCCCATCCAGCTAATGTAGATTGCCGAGAAGAAGTATGCGACCGAGACCGTGACCCGCTTTCGTAATAGCAGTGATGCCAGTACCAGGACGGTCACGCCAAACAGCACGATGCGCAGCAACTGGGTATTATGGGCAGCCATCACCAGTACGTTGGTATCGAAGATCAAGGCATAGAGCAATAACGGGAGCCCGAGACCGATTGTGATATCAAAGGTGTTACTACCGATAGCATTCGATAACGCATCGTCGTAATTACCGCGAACCGCATCTTTGAGGGACAGCACGGTGTCGGGTACCGACGTAGCAGCGGCCGCGAAGATTAATGCCGTAAAGTATGCTGGTACCCCCATGGCGCTGGCGCTCTTCATTACTGCGTCCGCCAGCATCCAGGACGCGATCGCGATGGCACCGGTGGCAAGTGAGAGGACCACCCATGCGCTTCCAGTCGAGTAATCTTTTCCGTTGAACAACAGCGTATTGAAATCGAATGTCAGGAGAGCCTTGAGCTTCGATGAAGAGTCCTCACTACTATCTTCCTCATCTTCTTCATCCTCACTATCGCCTTCATTACTTCCGAACCCTCGCGTAAGGTAGAGAAAGTAAAACCCGTAAATTCCAAGTAGTGTTGCCCCCATCCACCAGGTCATTTCCGAGTTGCCTAGAAACCAGATCAAGGTTGCCTCGGCGATGAGCAGAAAGAACCCATCCCTTATCAGGTTTTGTTTCGAGATTTTGATTAATTTCACTTTCTCCCGGACGGCAACTGCCCCGGATGCACTTCGTACCAGCACACCGCGATAGCGCACGGCAAAGATGCATACAGCAGGAATAACAACGGCATTGAAGATCGCTGAGCCTGCCGTAGTGGCGATTCCAGCGGCAAAGCCGCCTTGATCCTGGAAGAGGAATAAGAGGAAAAAGGTGGTCAGAAGTTCAGGCATGCTGCTGCCTACCGCATTTATGGTCGCACCTCGCACGCCAGGCGCCATGTTCCGGCCCAGATATCTGGCTGCATCATCGAAGCCATTGGAAGCATACATGATGACGATAGATGCAATAATGACGGCCAGCAGTGCTATAAATAGTTCCATTGTTACTCCTTATTTAGATCTTGTGATCTTTCGAACGAGATGCTGTGTACCTGGCAGTCGCCGACATCCATGGGCCGGGCTAGACCAAGTCGCTATCTACGAAGACTAATTACTGTTGGGAAAATACCAAATAGATCAAGGCCAGGTCAGTGCTTTCCATGATTTTCACTGACCAACTATTGATCACACTTACCAAAAAGTGCAGGCTTCACAATTCATGCTGCACGCTTCGGTGTGAGTGTTCGTGATGGCCTGCTTTCGCACCATGCGTAGGAATACCTTTGAATACCGTGCTGCGCTGGGAATATCCGTGGACAACGCTTACCCTTGGCGGCCCGTATAGAGGATTGCATTCCTCTACGCGATCGCTACCCTCTGCGGTAGATCCAAACGTCTTCGCCAGCAACAACGAGCCAAGCACATTCTACATTGCGCCCGTCAAGTTTTTACATGCTGCGGCCCCGAACGCTCATCACTAACTCGCGGAGCCGGGCGAACATGGAACCGAATCGGAGGTCCCGGTTCATATCCCATCGCGCCCTCATCGCTGCTTTCTCATAATAAGAGGGCATTACATAAGTGACCCCCTCAACCCTCTTGCAACCAGACGTTTAGAGTCCGAACTCCGTTGGATCAAGGGACAGTTCGCTGCATATCGACCGTACCGCAGCTTTCTCGGAATCATCGAAATCACCATCCGCAGCCCCGATAGCACATGCGAGCCTGACGACAGTTCGCGCTTCTGCGGTCTTCCCGTTCAATTTTGCAATCGTAGTCAGCGCTTCGCTCCGCCCGATATCGAGGTCGAACTCCATCTGCTGGACAAACTTGTTAAAGATCTTGATGGTCGTGTTGATATCGAAGATTTTCATCGCATCGTTGATCTGCATGAAACCAGTCATTTTCTTCTTTTCATCGGCGCTGACCTCGCCATCTGCATACGCGATCAATGCACAGGCGGCGACTACCGCTGTATGAAAGTCCTTGTTCTTGAAACGCTTGGCCTCTGTAATCAGACCCGTCTTGACCTCTGCAGCCTTATTTTTCAGATCATCGAAAAATCCCATCTTCCAACCTCCTTTAGATTAAGTACGAAATATTTGAGCACGGGAAACCAGCAATAAGACCATCACCTATTAGGATCAACCCCGGCTCGATCCCGATATAAACTTCAACTCCGGTAGAAAGGTGAAAAGTCCTCCCGTAACTCAGGCAAACACCCTTGCTTGTGGCTCGATATCCCGAACGGTTTGCTGGCGTCCGGTAGAGCGTTCACCAATGGCTTCAAAATTCCAGCCATTCCCATCTCGTCGAAGTTTCGCGATGATGAAGCCCTTGTGACTCCCACCGTCTGTTTGTAAATTATACCGCGCTACCTCCATAGATCCCGAGCTCAAGTCGACTACATTACAAAAAGCGAATGGCACCCCCTCGAACGTCTCTCCAGAGTAGCTGTTGACGACAAAAACGATACTTTTCACCTGACCGGGGAGATGCGATAGATCGACATTGATGATCTCGTTTGGTTCGTCTTCACTCCCGCCACCGACGCGGTCGTCACCGGTATGCTGTACCGAGCCGTCACTGCTTCGGAGATTCCCGAACCAAACGGTATCAATAGCCATCTTATCACCATCATATATGATGCACGACGCGTCAAGATCCACACCGATTTCCTTGATACCGCCGAAGAAACCTTTCTTTCTTTTCTTTCCCCACCCGAGACCTACCGCGATCTTCGTCAACTGTGCTCCAGACTTAGATTTAAGCTGGATGGATTGCCCCTTCTGTACTAATTGCATTTTCTTAATCTCCAGGTATCTTTTAATATCTATTTCTTGCCGGCCTGCCAGCGCATTCCCCAATGGTAAGTACGGTCACAATCTGCGTGATCTTTGTGAAAGGTGACATACCGGGTTACTCGAACCTGCTGGCTGCCGATGAAGTCCAGGCCGGCGATCGCACAGAAAGTCTTCGGGCTACTCTGCTGACCCATTTCTACCGCGATTTCCGGATTCCCCGGTACCTTGATTGTCACCACAGCATCGGTTTGATCCCATTTACTGGCGCCTTCGTAGATATAGGCATAAATCGTCAATCGCCGAATATCCGAATATCCCCTGGGATTAATGAGGATAAACTCACCTGCTGCCATCTCGTTACCGGATCGATCGTCACCCATGTGCCAGACCCAAGGTGGCTCCGTGTAGCACCCCTGCTTGGTTACCCGGTTGCGGGGACCACCGGAATTACTGAACTGCAATCCATCTATGACCGATTTGGCGCCATTCGTGCGCTCGACGAAACACCCAAGGTCAAGGTCTATCCCACCACTGCTGTTCCCGAGGAGGCCACTAAAGAACCCGCTTTTCTTGGGTTCCTCACCCTGATTCCAGTTCAGGTTGATGGTAATCTCGTCACCGGCACCTTTCTGCTTCAACTGGATGGTATGCGAATCGCCCTTTTTCTGTAGAAGAACCTTGGAGAGCAGCTTTAGCGCTTCAGCTCCCGGCACGCTGGATCGAAATTCCTCAAAGCTCATCACATCACTGTTGTTCGAAAGCTCCATCCCCACGAAGCTGGACTTGAACTTGCACAATACGGCGACCGAACCCGGGCTCTTCGAGTCGAGCGCGATGGTATGCTTCTCATTCCGGTCGGTTTCCACCTCGACATGAGCGTCATAGTCGGCAAACACCTTGGAGACGCCGCCGGAGGCATCAGTGAAGTTGACGGCGCAGATATACAGTTCCTCGATATCATCCAGCTTGACGATGGTCATTATCTCACGATTGTCCCCTCCAGTTGCGCCGACCCCTGCGTCGCCCGATAGCTCCATAAATGGGAAGGAGTCGAGACGACCCAGGTTCCCGCTAGCATAATTATCGGAATAGACACCCCCCGTCCGGCCGTCCTTGGTCCGGTAGAACGCCATTAGGTCCAGATCCACCGCCGACGTCCAAATGAGTGAAACTCTCAATTGCTTGAACGCGCCGATGGTTGCAGTCGTGCCTTTTTGCTTGAGATCCATAATGTTATCTCCTGGCTTCTGAACTCCGAACGCCCCATGAAGGTCTCGGACTGTGGACGGCCAACCTATCGCCCGATCGTCGACGATGCACAGAGTGCCGCTCGTATGACGCCACGACGACAGCTAGAACCCGGACAGTCACCCGCCGGTCACGGTGGCGCAGGACCCAGACTGCTCCAGATGAGAGGATCTCAACAGCTTTCTAACTAGCGAACATATCAATCTTGAACTTTAACTTGCCGCTGATTACCTTAGCATTAGCCTTGATATATCGCAGCAAAGCCGTCTCGTTGGAGTCATAGGTTTCATCCCCCTCAATGCGAGAGACTAACCAGTCGCCTTCTTCCTCGTCGACCTCATTCGGAGAGGTTTCATCCTCAAGCACATGCTTGGCAATTGCTTCGACGAAAAAGTTTTGCCACGAAGCAGCGTGTCCCTCATTGCCGGTGGTGGCGTCATTGATATCGAACAACATATCCGCTTCGGCTCGGGCGACGCCACTGCCGCCTGCACCACCCTGGCCGTAGACGACTTTCTTTAACATCTCAACCTCGTCGTTATCGACGATGCCGTCAGCGATTACGGCGGCCTTGACTGAATCAAGCACGAAATCGGTGAGTTTCTTCGGGCTCTCGCCGGTGGCGTTCGCGGTGATGTTGACGAGCAGCGCCAATTCGATCGTGTCAACTTGTCCGTCGCCTTTTATCTTCCCGATCAGATAGCCGGCCTCGTCTTCGTCTATAACACCCGGCGATTTATCATCCTTCAGGACGTGGTCGGTGATGGCTTCAACGAAGAGGTTGCTCCAACCGGGATCGTTGTCCTTGCCGGACACACCATCGTTGAGTAGGAAGAGAAAATCTGCCTCTGCTCGATCGATAACCTTATCGTCGTAAATACGTTCGCGGATCTTCGCGACCTCGTCTGCATCGATGATCCCGTCTTCAAGTATCGCGTTCGCAAATTCTTCGAGGCTAGCTGTCATGTGGTCAACCATTAGGGAACTCCTGCGGCCATAGGCCTTAGCTGTTAATAATGCTCATCAATTGATCGAGGTTTGCGAGCCCCTTCAGCGTACCCGCCTTGCTCGCATTTATGAAGTTCGCACCCATTACGCTGGAATTGTCAATCGTCGCGACGAGGCAGACATTGCCCACAGTGCCGGTATCGAGTGTCACGCTGTGGCTGATCCCGGCATCGTCAGTCAAGCTGACCAAGACATCACTTCCTGCAAACCGCGCCGGCTTGCCTTCTTGCACGGCCCCGTAGTCCCAACAGAGTATCCAGATGAATTTCATGTCGTCGATCTTCATGACTCTCATGGTCTCTTCGTTGTCCCCGCCTTGGTCGCCGACACCCTCATCGCCACTGAGCTGCATGAAGGGAAACGAGTTCAGATCGCCCAGCTCACCGAAATAGACCATCCCTGTCGTTCCATCCTTCCGCTGGTAGGCCGCGGCTAGATCGAAATCAGCTGCCGTCGTCCACTTCAGCGACACCATGAACTGCTTGATACCACCCAGCGCGGCACTCGCGCCTTTTTGCTTAAGATCCATCAGAATTCTCCTCGCAATGATAATAAGTCAGGTCCGCAGGTCAAGCTTCCACCTGCCTATTCATTTTAGCAGGTTCGCAGATCAGATCCTAGTTATAGCCTTGTCCAATATGAAATGAGTCTGAAGGGGGGTCATGTTTCTAACATGAAAT